>DATNBW010000228.1:0-6050 GCA_035607275.1 Verrucomicrobiia bacterium
CGGTTCGTCGCTGCGCGGGACCCGATCCTCAACGTCGCTCGAAGCGGCGGCCTGCAAGGACGCAGTCCTCGGGTGGGAATTCAGCCCTGCTGGAGCGGATTGCAGGTTCAGGGCACCGCTAGTTCCCCGCCTAGCACGGCCTCGAGAGGATAGCAGGGATGCCTTCACGGGCAGTTCGCGAGCGCCGGCTCGGCCGGGCTCAACGAGCCCAGCGGCTCGCGAATTGGCGGAGAGGGCGGGATTCGAACCCGCGACGGGTTGCCCCGAACCGCATTTCCAGTGCGGCGCCATAGTCCACTAGGCGACCTCTCCCCCGAAATTCAGGCCCTGCCGGACCTGATGAGAACAAGCCGACCGGCGTCGCGCCGGCCGGCCATGGCGATTGAGTGCTGGCGGAGAGGGCGGGATTCGAACCCGCGGTGCTTTCGCACACCGCTTTTCGAGAGCGGCACCATCAACCACTCGGACACCTCTCCGCGGGAGAGGATAGCAAAGGCGGGCGCGCCGGCCGACCGGACGGGTCAGGCGATCGCGGTCGTGCCGGCGAGAAGCTCTTCGGCCTCGTCGCGACGGATGCCGCTGACGATGCGGATCCGGCGTTGGAGATCGGGATGCTGGGCCAGCTGGATCACGGTGCCGGCCGCCCCCTCGGTCTCGTGGGGCATGGCGAAGACGAGCGCCGCGACATCGCTTTCGAGGAGGGCGCCGACGCACATGACGCACGGCTCGACCGTCGTGAAGATCGTCGCGTCGGCTAGCCGCTCGCGGCCGAGCTTCCGGGCCGCCTCGCGCAAGGCGACGATCACCGCGTGCGCCGTCGGATCGTTCGATTCGATGACCCGGTCGTGCGCCCGGGCAACCATCGCCTCGTCGACCACTGCGACGGCGGCGTTCGGGCGCTCGCCCGCCGCGATCGCGTTGCGCGCCTCGGCCAGGGCCTCGCCCATGAACAGCTCGTAATTCATGCGACCGATGATACAGGCCGTCCACGGCCGACCCGGGCTCGCCGTCACCGTCCCGCAACCGACCCGCCGCCGCGCCGAGGCGTACGATCGCGCCGACATGACAGCCCGCAGGCGCATCGGCATCCTCACCGGCGGCGGCGACGTGCCGGGTCTCAACTCGGTCATCAAGTCCGTCGTGTATCGGGCGACCGAGCTCGGCGACGAGGTCATCGGCATCCGTCGCGGCTGGGAGGGCCTCACCCACCTCCGGTTCGACCCTGAGCCGGATCGCCACTACATCGTCGGCCTGGACCGGACGAACACGCGGACCATCGACCGGACCGGCGGAACGATGCTCCACACGTCCCGGACGAACCCCAAGAAGATGGCCGTCGCGAACGTCCCGGAATTCCTGGATCCGGGACGGGTGGCGGCGATGACCGGCGCGGACGGCGTCGTCGACATGACCCCGGTCGTCCTCGACAACATCGCCCGGCTCGGTCTCGACGTCCTGGTCACGATCGGCGGCGACGACACCCTGAGCTTCTCGCGCGTCCTGTTCGACGAGGGCGTCCCGCTGGTCGCGATCCCGAAAACGATGGACAACGACGTGGCCGGCACGGAGTACTGCATCGGCTTCTCGACCGCGATCACGAGGGCCAAGGAGCTCATCAATCGCCAGCGCACGACGCTCGGCTCGCACGAGCGGATCGGCGTCTTCCGGATCTTCGGCCGGGACGCCGGGTTCTCCGCGCTGTACACGGCCTACGTGACGTCGGCGCGCTGCGTGATCCCGGAGGCGCCCTACGACCTCGACCGTCTCGCCGAGGTGATCACGGCCGACCGGGAGGCCAACCCGTCTCGATACGCGGTGGTCGTCACGGCCGAAGGCGCGATCTGGAAGGGCGCCCAGATGCAGGACATCGGCGAGGCCGACATGTTCGGGCACCGCCACAAGGCAAATGTCGGCGAAGCGCTGGCAGCCGAGCTCAAGACGCGGACCGGGATCGATTCGGTCGCCTCCGAGCTGACGTACGACCTCCGATCGGGCGAGCCCGATGCGCTCGACGCGATGGTCGCGACGACGTTCGCGAACATCGCCATGGACCTGGTCCGGGACGGCATCACCGGCCGGATGATGGCGATCCGCGACGGCAAGTACTCGCACACCGAGCTTCCGGCAGCGGGGACGAAGGCGCGCCGGGTGGACGTCGCCGACATGTACAACGAGGCCCGGTTCCGGCCACGCTACGAGGGCAAGCTCGGCGACCCGATGCTTCTCGTCGGCGTGGGCGGCGGGGTGGCGCTGCCGGTCTGATCCTCGAGCCGTCGGCCGGCTCGCGAACCCTCGGGGCCTACCCGGGAAGTCCGGACCGGCGGCGGATCACGCGGGCCAGCGCCGACATGTCGTCGTCGGCGTGACCGTCGGTGACGAGCTCCGTCTCGAACGCGGCGGCGAGATCGGCGACCGGAAGCTCCGCCGACATCTCGCGAGCCATCGCCAGGGCGATCCCGAGGTCCTTCCGGTGCAGGGCGACCTTGAACCCGAGCGGATAGTCGTTGGCGATCATTCGCCCGCTCCGGTTGGCGAGCACCCAGCTCTGGGCCGCGCCGCCGCCCAGCGCCTCGACCACCTGGCCCACGTCGAGCCCGGCCTTCAGGGCCAGGACGATCCCCTCGGCGACGCCGAGGTACGTGCCGGCCAGGATCACCTGGTTGACGGCCTTGACCGCCTGGCCCGCGCCGCTCGGGCCGACATGGGTGATCGTCCTGCCCATCGCCGCGAGGATCGGCCGGGCCCGCTCGACCGCCTCGGCCGGGCCGCCGCAGAAGATCGTGAGCGTCGCCTTCTGGGCGCCCTCGCTCCCGCCGGAGACCGGCGCGTCGACGAGCTCGACGCCGATGTCCGCCAGCCGGGCGGCGAAGTCGCGGGTCGCCGACGGCGAGATCGTCGAGCAGTCGACCACCAGCTGGCCGGCCCGGGCGCCGGCGGCGACGCCGTCGGGCCCGAACAGGACGGCTTCCACATCGGGCGTGTCCGAGACGCAGACGACGATGATCTCGGTGGCCTTCGCGACGTCTGCGGGCGTGGCGGCACGAACGACACCGAGCGGATCGAGCTCCGGCGCCCGGCCCGGGCTCCGGTTCCAGGCGGTGACGGCAAACCCCGCCCGGGCCAGATTGGCGGCCATCGCCGCGCCCATCGTCCCGAGACCGAGGAACCCGACTCGTTGGCCGCTCATGACCGACCTCTCCTGCTGCTACGCTCGGCCGCATCATGCCATCCGGCCGTCGGCCGGTGGCTCGTCGGGCTGACGGGCGGTCCATGGAGGGTCCGATGCCGCTGATCGCGTCCATCGCCGCGCTGATCGCCGCCGCACTCCACGTGCTCTTCTTCGTGCTCGAGAGCGTGACGTTCAGCCAGCCCCGCGTCGCGGCGCGTTTCGGCCTCACCACACCCGAACAGATCGCCGCCGTCCGGCCGATGGCCTTCAACCAGGGCTTCTACAACCTGTTCCTCGCGATGGGGATCGTCGGCGGACTGGCCCTGGTTGCGGCCGGCTCCACGGACGCGGGCCGGGCGATCGTCCTGTTCGCGTGTGCCTGCATGGTCGGCGCCGGGCTCGTGCTCCTGTCGACGAACCGGCGCTTCGTGCGATCGGCCGCGATCCAGGCGGTGCCGCCGCTCGTGGCGATCGTCGCGGCGTTCGTCCTGCGGTAGCGGGCGATGCGCCCGGCGCGATCGCGGTTCGGTCGCGCTCGTCAGGCCGGCTTCTCGAGGACGACCTCGAAGAAGTCGCGGGCGAGATCGGCCCGCGGATAGCGCCCGAGGACCGACTCGAACCGGCGGTAGAACTCCTCGTCGATCGGCTGGCCGGTGAACCGCAGGGCCCGGATGCGGAACCCGAGCCGCCGGATGCGGGAGTCGTAGTCGGCCCACGACAGGCGGTTGACCCATGACGCGCCGCCCGCCGGCCGGTCGTGGCGGCGCATGAACTCGCGGATGACGTCGTCGGTGAAGAGGAGGTGCGGATACGGGAACGCGATGTCGGCGTAGAGGTGGGACGCCATCGGCCCGCGGTAGAGGTTCGCCTTGATCCACGCGAGGCCACCCGGCCGGAGGACCCGGAACGTCTCGGCGAGCGCCGTCGAGGGATGGGCGACGTGCTCCCAGACCGCGAACGAGATGATCCGATCGAACGCGTCGTCGTCGAACAGCCGCGCGGCGGTGAGGTCACCGAGCACGTAGTGGGTCCGCTCGTCGGCCAGCGCCTGCCAGGCCGCGCGCTCGACGATGTCGAGCCCGGTCGCGTCGGCGCCGAAGTGGTGGCTGAGGTACCAGACCTCGTAGCCGGCGCCGCACCCGATCTCGAGGACCCGCTTGTCGGCAAGGTCGATCTCGCGATGGACGTCGAGCAGGCGAGCGCGGGCACGCTCGGCCCGCTCGAGCGCGGTGCGGCCCGGCGGAACCGGGACGAGCGGATGCGACAGGTACTCGGTGTGGAGCTGCTCCATCAGGTCGATGTCGAACCTCGGCGCGTGCGGGGCCGACGGACCGGCGCTGGCGACCGCCCGTCCGGGATCGGCCACCTCGGGCGGGACGGGCCAGTGGCGGTCGATGGCGCGTGGCGGCGTCGCAGGCGTGTGGCGGCTCGGGATGTCCGGATCGTCGGCAGCCCGAGGCGTCGCCCCCGTCGTGCGACGCCACACGTTCCGGCCCAGGCGCAGCGCGGTGTCGGAGCCGACGGGCAGCCGCCGGGCGACCGCGTAGCCGGCCCGGACGACGCGCGGCGATCGCATCAGTCGTCGGAGGGGGTTCACGAGTCAGGCGTCGTGGGTGTCGCCGGTCGGCGGCGTCCGGATCGGCATCGTCGAAGCCTAGACGAGCGCTTGCGACGCGTGTGGGCGATGGGGACCGCCGGCGGCGCGGGGGCGCGGCGATGCACGGGGACCGCGGCGAGGAGAGGGATGGCGCGCCCGGCGGGACTCGAACCCACGACCTTCAGGTCCGCAACCTGACGCTCTATCCACTGAGCTACGGGCGCGCGTGCCGGCGTCATCGACCGGAGCGGACCCGGCGAAAACTGGCGGAGAGGGAGGGATTCGAACCCTCGGAGCAGGTTACCCCACTCAACGGTTTAGCAAACCGTCGCACTAGGCCTCTATGCGACCTCTCCGTCGCGCGGCGGCCGGAATCCTACCACGGGCAAATGGCCGCCCTGCCGCCCCCCATTCTGGTACGTTGCCTCGCCTGATCGCAGCGCGAGGAGACGGCGATGACCGACCAGCCGACGGACCCAGGATCGACCACGCCCGCCCCGCACATGCGCACCGAGGAGGAGATCCAGGCCTTTTCGGTCGATATCCTCAAGCCCCTGACAGGCCCGATCACCTTCGTCGAATACGATCCCGCCTGGCCCGCCCTGTTCGAGCGCGAGGCGGCCCGGATCCGATCGATCCTCGGCGATCGCGTCATCCGGCTCGAGCACACCGGCTCGACGTTGGTGCCGGGCCTCGCGGCGAAGCCGGTCATCGACATGACGATGACCGTCGCCGACGTCCTCGACGAGCCGGCCTGGGTGCCGGATCTCGAAGCAGCCGGCTACCGGCTGGTGATCCGCGAACACGAGCCGGAGTGGTACGACCACCGCGTCCTCAAGGGCCCGGACACGAACATCAATCTCCACGTCTTCAGCGACGGCTGCCGCGAGCTCGAGCGGATGGTCGGCTTCCGCGACTGGCTGCGGACCCACGCCGACGACCGCGAGCTGTACGAGGCAACGAAGCGGGACCTGATCAAGCGCGAATGGAAGTTCGTCCAGAACTACGCCGACGCGAAGGGTGATGTCGTCGAGGCGATCGCGGCCCGGGCGGGCATTGGCGGACCGCACGCCTAGCGACACGGATCGATCGGATCGAAGCGCGACGCGTCGTTGACACCGTGCCCGGTGCGCCGTACCGTCCGCAGCAACGCAGATGAACGCCTACTTCTACTTTCGACGCCCGGCATGACCGACCCCGGAGCCTAGGCCCGGGATCGCGGGTCGTGCCGGGTGGAAGCAGAGGTCGCGACCTCTGCTTTTTTGTTTGACCAGAGAGGAAGCG
>DATNBW010000141.1:0-4439 GCA_035607275.1 Verrucomicrobiia bacterium
ATCGAGAAGTGGGGCGGGGCGGACGAGTGAGCGGTGAATCCTCGGGCGGATGGCTTCGCGGAGCTCAGCCTCCGACCTCGGAGAGTGAGTGCCAGGATGCCCGCTGATCCTTCGTCCAATGGCATGCCACCGGCCGGGGCCGTGGCGGCTCCCGCCCACGCCGCGCCGCCGCCGCGCGCCCTGCCCGGGGGCGGCGAGACGCGCCGCCACACGCTGATCGCGATCGTCCTCGACAAGCCCGGCGTCCTCAACCGCGTCTCGTCGCTGATGCGGGCCCGGAACTTCAACATCGACTCGCTGGCGGTCAGCCGGACGGACCAGCCCGACACCAGCCGGATGACGATCACGCTCCACGGCGACGACGTCGCGGTCGAGCAGGCCGCCAAGCAGCTCTACCGCCTGATCGACGTCCTGAAGGTCCAGGACGTCACCGCCGACGCGGTGGTCGCCCAGGAGCTCGCCCTGGTCAAGATCCGGGCGACGGATTCGAATCGCGCCGAGATCCTGAAGCTCGTCGAGCTGTCGAAGGGCCGGGTCGTGGACCTGGCCGGCGAGTCGGTGATCGTCGAGGTGACCGGGCCGGAGCCGGACGTCGACGGGTTCGTCGCCCTCGTCCGCGGCTACGGGATCAAGGAGATCGTCCGGACCGGGTCCGTCGTGATGAGCAGGGGCTCCAGCTCGATCGAGGAGGCAGTCAAGCGATGAATCCTCGGGCGGATGGCTTCGCCGTGCTCAGCCTCCGACCTCGGAGAGCGACAAGCAACTCGGCGCTGAGGGTGCCGGCTCAACGTCTGGAGGCAATGAAGTGACTGCGCGCATGTACTACGACAACGACGCGGATCCATCGGCCCTCTCCGGGCAGACGGTCGCGATCATCGGCTACGGGTCGCAGGGCCACGCCCACGCCCGGAACCTTCACGAGTCGGGCGTCGACGTCGTCGTCGGGCTCAAGCCGGGGTCGAAGAGCCGCGCCGTGGCCGAGGAGGCCGGCCTGCGCGTCGCCGACGTCGCCGACGCGGTCAAGGCCGCGGACGTGATCATGATCGCCGTCCCGGATACGCTCCAGAAGTCCGTCTACGACGCCGAGATCGAGCCCAACCTGCGACCCGGCCAGCTCCTGATGTTCGCCCACGGCTTCAACATCCGGTTCGGGCGGATCACGCCGCCGGACACGATCGATGTCGGGATGGTCGCGCCGAAGGGCCCCGGCCATCTCCTCCGCTCCGTCTACGAGGCGGGCGGCGGCGTGCCGGCCCTTTTCGCGGTCGAGAACGACGCCTCGGGCACCGCTCGTGACCGCGTCCTCGCCTACGCCCGGGGAATCGGCTCGACCCGGGCGGGCGTCCTCGAGACGACCTTCAAGGAGGAGACGGAGACCGACCTGTTCGGCGAGCAGGCGCTCCTGTGCGGCGGCGTCTCGGCCCTGATCAAGGCCGCGTTCGAGACGCTCGTCGAGGCCGGCTACCAGCCGGAGCTCGCCTACTTCGAAACGATGCACGAGCTCAAGCTGATCGTCGACCTGATGTACCGGGGCGGCCTGAACTTCATGCGCTTCAGCGTCAGCGACACCGCGGAGTACGGCGACTACGTGTCCGGGCCGCGGATCACCGAAGGCGTGAAGACCGCGATGAAGGACGTCCTGGCCGACATCCAGAGCGGCTCGTTCGCGAGCCGCTGGATCGCCGAGCAGGAGTCCGGCGGGGCGGAGTTCGCCCGTCTCCGCCAGCAGGACAAGGAGCACCAGATCGAGCAGGTCGGGCGCGACCTGCGGGCGCAGATGGCGTTCCTCAACCCGGTCGTCGTCGAGGCCGGCGAGGCCCAGGGCTCGGTGGGGTCGGCGGCATCGGGCAGCGCGGCGCCGGCTGCGGCGGGCTCGGCCCGATGAGCGGCTCGGCGGTCGCCGCGGGCAGCGTCCGGATCTTCGACACGACCCTGCGCGATGGCGAGCAGGCGCCGGGCGCCGGCCTGACTGCCGCCGAGAAGCTCGAGGTCGCGCGCCAGCTCGCCCGGCTCAAGGTCGACGTGATCGAGGCCGGCTTCCCGGCGGCGTCGCCCGGTGACTTCGAGGCGGTTCGCCGGATCGCGCAGGAGACGAAGGGCGGGATCGCGGTCGCCGCCCTCGCCCGGTGCCGTGATGGAGATCCGCAGCGGGCCGTCGAGGCGATCCGGATCGCCGAGCGGCCGCATCTCCACGTCTTCATCGCGACCAGCGACATCCACCTCAAGCACAAGCTCCGGATCACCCGCGAGGAGGCGCTCGCCGAGGCGGTCCGCTGGGTGCGCTACGGCCGCGAGGCCCTCGGCTCCGACGCCGAGATCGAGTTCTCGGCCGAGGACGCCTCGCGCACGGACACCGAGTTCCTCCTCCAGGTCTACGAGTCGGTCGTCGCCGCCGGCGCCTCGACGGTCAACATCCCGGACACCGTGGGCTACGCGATCCCGAGCGAGTTCGGGTCCCTGGTCGGGCGGGTCGTCGAGCTCGTCGGGCGCGACGCGACGGTCAGCGTTCACTGCCACAACGACCTCGGGCTGGCCACGGCCAACACGCTCGCGGCCGTCCAGGCCGGCGCCCGCCAGGTCGAGGTCACGATCAACGGCCTCGGGGAGCGCGCCGGCAACGCGTCGCTCGAGGAGGTCGTCATGGGCCTCCGGACGCGTCCGACCCAGTTCCCGGATCTCGTCAGCGGCGTCCAGACCGAGCAGATCACGGCGGCCTCCCGGCTCGTGAGCTACCTGACCGGGTTCGCGGTCCAGCCCAACAAGGCGATCGTCGGGGGCAATGCGTTCGCCCACGAGTCCGGGATCCACCAGGACGGCGTGATCAAGAACCCGCTGACCTACGAGATCATGACGCCCCAGTCCGTCGGCCTGTCCGGCAGCCAGCTGACGATCGGCAAGCTGTCCGGCCGGCGCGGCTTGCAGGGCAAGCTGCGCGAGCTCGGCCACGACGTCGAGGGCGAGGCGCTCGACACGATCTACCGCCAGGCGATCGCCCTCGCCGACGCGAAGAAGGAGGTCACCGATTCGGACCTCCTCGCGCTCGTCGAGCAGCGCGCGTCCGAGGTTCCGGCATCGGTCGAGCTCGTCGGCTGGAGCGTCACGTCGTCGCACGGCGGCAACGCAACCGGGTCGGTGACGCTCACCGTTCAGGGCGATGACCGGACCGCCGAGGCGACCGGCAACGGCCCGGTCGACGCCCTGTACTCCGCGGTCGACCAGGCGCTCCACGGGATCCTCGGCTGGCATCCCGTCCTGACCGAATGGGAGATCAAGGCCGTGTCGGCCGGCGAGGACGCCCAGGGCCAGGTCCTGTGCCGCTGCCGCCGCTCGTCCGACGAGGGGCCGGGCGCGCTCGTCGTCTCCGGCCACGGCCTATCGACGAACATCATCGAGGCCTCCCTCGACGGCTACCTCGCGGCCGTCAACAAGCTGCGCGGCGCCGAGATCAACGGCGTCGACGTGGCGTTCGTCGGGCGTCGGACGGCGGAGGAGCTGCCCTGATGACGGATGGCGGGGGTCGTTACCGGATCGCCACGATCCCCGGTGACGGGGTGGGGCCCGACGTGGTCGCGGCGGCGAGAGCGGTCGTCGACGCGGCGGGCGCCGCGTTCGGGTTCGCCGTCGATTGGACGGGGTTCCTCGTCGGTGGCGCGGCCATCGACGCGTACGGGGTGGCGATCCGGCCGGAGGACGTCGAGGCCTGCGGGGCGGCCGACGCGATCCTCCTTGGCGCGGTCGGCGGCCCGCAGTGGTCCGACCCGTCGGCGAACGTCCGGCCGGAGCAGGCGCTCTTCGCGCTGCGCGGCGGGCTCGGTCTGTATGCCAACCTCCGGCCGGTCAGCGTCCACCCGGCGCTGATCGCCTCGTCACCGGTCCGCCCGGAGCTGCTCGGCGGCGTCGATCTGCTCATCGTCCGCGAGCTCACGGGCGGCATCTACTTCGGAGATCGCGAGGAGCCGAGCGGACCGCCCGGCTCGCGCGTCGCGCGTGACACGCTCCCGTATGCGGAGAGCGAGATCCGGCGGGTCGTCGAGCTTGCGTTCGACCTCGCGAGGGGCCGGCGTGGCCACGTCACCAGCGTCGACAAGGCCAATGTCCTCGCGACGTCACGGCTGTGGCGGACGGTCGCCAACGAGGTCGGCGCGGCCCATCCCGAGGTCACCTTGGCCCATCAGCTCGTCGACTCATGCGCGATGCTCCTCGTCCGCCGCCCGGCCGACTTCGACGTGATCGTCACCGAGAACCTGTTCGGGGACATCCTGTCGGACGAAGCTGCGGTTCTCGCCGGCAGCCTCGGCATGCTGCCGTCGGCCTCGCTCGGCGCCCGCCGTACCGAGCACGGGACGTTCGGCCTGTACGAGCCGATCCACGGATCCGCGCCGGACATCGCCGGCCGTGATCTCGCCAACCCGATCGGGACGATCCTCTCGGCGGCGATG
>DATNBW010000261.1:0-10096 GCA_035607275.1 Verrucomicrobiia bacterium
GCCCTCGAGCAGCTCCGCGAGGGCTTCGTCGCGACCGTCAGCCACGAGCTCCGGACGCCGCTCGCGCTCGTCCGCGGGTATGCGGAATCGATCCTCCACCTCGATCTCGCGGCGGACCAGCAGCGCGAGTACGTAGACCGGATCCACCAGGTCACGGGCCGTCTCGGGGAGCTGGTCGAGCAGATCCTCGACGTGACCCACCTCGATGCCGACCCGCTGATCCTCGAGCGCGCGCCGGTCGCCTTCGCCTCGCTCGTCGCCCGTTGTCGCGGCGATCTGGCCCTGTCCGGGGACGACAGCCGGCTCGTCGCCGACCTCCCCGACGACCTGCCGCCGATCGACGTCGACTCGGCCCGGATCGGGCGCGTCCTCGAGAATCTGGTCGGCAACGCCCTGAAGTACGCGCCCGCCGGGTCGCCGGTCACGATCCGGGCGTTCCCCGACGGCGGCTGGCTCATCGCCAGCGTCGAGGACGAGGGGGTCGGGGTTCCCGAGGAGGAGCGCAGCCTCGTCCTCGAGCCGTTCCACCGGGCCCGGAACGTCCGCGAGTCGCGGTTCCCGGGAACCGGGCTCGGTCTGTACATCTGCCGCCGCCTCGTCGAGGCGCACGGCGGCCGGCTCACGCTCGGCGAACGACCGAATGGCGCCCCGGGCACGCTCGTCACCTTCAGCCTGCCGATCCTCCACGAGACGCGCCGCCCGCCCGGCCGCGGCGGTCGCCAGCGATCGAGCGGGGTCGCCGATGGCTGACACGATCCTCATCGTCGAGGACGAGCCGGAGTTCGCGGCGCTCCTCGAGCTGTGGATGACCCGGGCCGGCTACCGCGCGGTCGTCGCGACGACCGGCCACGACGCGCTGGCCCGCTTCTACGACGAGCATCCGGCTCTGGTGATCCTGGACGTCGCCCTGCCCGGCCTCGACGGCTGGCAGGTGATCGAGCGGATCCGCGAGTTCAGCCGGGTGCCGATCCTCATGGTCACCGCCCGCAGCTCGGAGGCCGACAAGGTCCGCGGCCTCAAGCTCGGCGCCGACGACTACGTCACCAAGCCGCTCAGCTTCCCGGAGCTGATGGCCCGGATCGAAGCCGCCCTGCGGCGCGCGGCCACGCCCAGTCCGGAGCGTCCCCGACGGATCCACCATCACGATCTCGTCATCGACCTCGACGACCACCGGGCGCGCTATCGCGGGACCGAGGTCCGCCTCACGCCGACGGAGTTCCGTCTGCTCGCCTACCTCGCCGAGCACGCCGGCCAGCTCGTCGTCCACCGCCAGGTCCTGGCCGCGGTCTGGGGCTCCGGCTACGACGCCGACATCCACCTCCTGCGGATGACGATCCGGAACCTCCGGATGAAGCTCGACGCGGTCGCGCCGGGCGAGTCGCTGATCGCCACCGAGTACGGCCTCGGGTACCGGCTGATCGGCCCGCGCTGACGCCCGGAGCGATCGGCCGGGTACCCTGCGACGGTGAACGACGCGATCCCGCCCAGCGTTGAGGCGCTCCTCGAGCGGCCCGGACCGGGTCCCCATCGGACCACGATCCTCGTGGACGGGGCCGAGGTCGAGACGCTCGCCGACCTGCCGCCGCTGCGCGACCGGTTGCTGTTCGTGGGCTTGAACCCGTCGCCGGTCAGCGTCGAGGCCGGCCACTACTTCCAGGGCCGCCTCGGCCAGCTCTTCTGGCGCCGGCTGATGAGCGCGGCGATCCTGCCCGCGGACACCCCGATCCCGTCGGCCGATGACGCGCTCGTCGCCGCCGGGCACGGCGTCACCGACCTGCTGAAGATCCCGACGCCGCGCGACGAGGCGACGGATGCGACGCTCCGATCCGGGGTCGGGCCGCTCTGGCAGAAGGTCGCGATCTGGCGCCCGGCCGCGATCGTGTTCGTGTACAAGCGGGCCGCCGAGATCGTCGCGGCCCGGCCGCTGGCGGAGCCGTGGGGACAGCTCGCGGGCGTGGCGATGTCGGGCCGACCGTGCTTCCTGATGCCGGGACCCTATGCGCCGGCGCCCGAGGTCGACGCGGCCCTGAACTTCCTGCGCAACCTCGGGGCATCGCTCCCGCGCTGAGCGGGTCCGGGGCGGAGCGTCAGGGCTCGGGCGGCGGGCCGCTACCCGGTGACGATCTCGAGCCGGCCCGAGCCCGGCGGTCCGAGCCGGACGTGGAGCTCGACGTCGGCCGGCAGGCGGTCGCCGTCCGTGAGCTCCACGGTCGCGTACGGAAGGTGGCGGCCGGCGCCGGGCGCGACGAGGATCGGGAGCTCCAGGGGGATCGCGAGCGCCTCCGCCCCGGCCGCGTGATCCGGATCCGTCGCGGTCAGGACGATCGCCCGGATCGACCCGCCGCGCCGCTCCACCGTCGCGCCGACCAGGTCCACGGCCGCATCGGCCGGATCGCCCGGATCGACGAGGACGAGCTCGCGCCGACCGTGGAGCGTGGCCTGACCGCTCCGACCCGGCAGCGCCCCGACCGCCCCGAACGTGAGTCGGACGAGGTCGGGCTCCTCGACGTCGATCCGCGGAGGGACGATCGGCGCGAGGCGGATCCGGTCGGCGACCTCGGCGGCGCTCGTGGCGCTCGTCTCGATCAGCCGCTGGAGGACGCTGGTCGTCGGCACCCACATCCGGATCTCACCCGAGGCGACCTGGTCGAGCGCGGCGGCCGGCGTGAGCCAGCGATGGGCGGCGACCTCGTCGGGCTCGAAGACGGGCACCGCGTCGGGCGGCAGGTCGGCGACGAAGAACCAGGTCGAGAACCGGCGCGGCATGAACCGGGGCGTCGTCCAATGGCCGATCGGCGCGAGCCGCCCGACTCCGTCGAGCGCGATACCGGCTTCCTCGCGGAGCTCGCGCAGGGCCGCCCGATGGAGGGCGATCGCCTCGTCCGGCGTCACGTTGTCGCCGAGTGCCCGAGCTGCCGCCTCGGCCGCCCCCGGAGCCTGATCGGCCGATGCTGCCGCGCCGTCCTCCGGGTCGACGCGCCCGCCCGGGAACACGTGCAGCCCGGGGCCGAACGCCATCGTCTCCGGCCGGTGGATGAGGAGGACCTCGGGGCCGCCCGGTCCGGATCGCAGCAGGACGACGGTCGCTGCCGGCGCAGGCACGACCGTCGCCGTCACCGCGGGCGATGGCGCCGGCATGGGCGGCGGCACCGGTTCCGTCATCCGGCCACGATCGCCCCGCCGAGCTCGGCCGTGAGCGCGGCCGGATCGGTCACGGGCAGGCGGCACGCGAAGTCGCGGCAGACGTAGGCGGTCGGGCGGCCGTCGCGCATCGTCCGGCCGGCGAGGAGCGGGATCGCGGAAGCGTCCGGGTCGGCGTGCACGGCAACGACGAGGTCGGCCCGTCCGCCGCGCCGGGCGGCCTCCAGGAGCGCCCGCGTCGCCGGGTCGGCCGGGTCGCCCGCGATCGCCAGCTCGACGATGCCGCCGACGGCCAGCTCGGCGCACGAGAGCCAGTTGGCGAAGCCCGTCGGATAGCGCCCGAGGAAGGAGCTGACCGACGCCAGCGCTCGCTCCGCGGCCGCCCCGTAGCGCGGCTCGCCGGTCAGCGCGGCGAGGCGGAGCAGGACGCGGGTCGCCATCGAGCCGCCCGACGGCGTCGCGTTGTCCTGCGGATCCTTGGGCCGCGTGACGAGCGCCTCGTGGTCATCGGCGGTGTCAAAGAACCCGCCGGCCGGGTCGACGAAGTGGTCGAGGATCGCGTCAGCGAGCTCGCGCGCGGCGACGAACCAGCGCTCGTCGAACGTCGCCTCGTACAGCGCAAGCAGGCCGTCGGCGAGGTCCGCGTAGTCCTCGAGGACGCCCTCGCCCGTGGCGCGCTCATCCTTCCACGATCGCCCGAGGCGTCCATCCGGCCGGCGGAGGCCGGCGAGCATCGCCCCGGCCGCCTCGGTCGCGGCCGCGCGGTAGCGGTCGGAAGCCGGCTCGGGCAGGAGCCGCGCGGCATCGGCCAGCGCCCCGATCGCGAGACCGTTCCACGCCGCGAGCGCCTTGTCGTCGCGCGCCGGCTGCGACCGCCCGGAGCGCCGTGCGAGCAGCCGCGCCCGGGCGTCCGCCAGGCGTGCCTCGCGGGCCGGGTCCACGACCCCGTCGTCGCCGGCCGCCGGCTGGATCCGCGACAGGATCGTGCGGCCCTCCCAGTTGCCCTCGTCGCGGACGCCGTACGTGGCGGTGAACAGCGGCGCTTCGTCGCCGAGGACCTCGCGGATCTCGGCGGCCGTCCAGGTGAACGTCGCGCCCTCGACCCCGTCCGTGTCCGCGTCCTGGCTGGCCGCGAACGTGCCGTCGGGCCGGCGGAGCTCGCGGAGGAGGTAGTCGAGGACGCCCACCGCTACGTCGCGATACGCCTCGATCCCGAGGGTCGCCCACGCCCGGAGGTACGTCCGGGCGAGCTGGGCGTTGTCGTAGAGCATCTGCTCGAAGTGCGGGACGAGCCAGATCGGATCGGTCGCATAGCGATGGAAGCCGCCGCCCAGCTGGTCGTGGATGCCGCCGTCGGCCATCCGATCGAGCGTGTAGCGGACCATCGTCCGCGGCCGGGGATCGCCCGCAGCGATCCTGCCGAGGAGGAAGTCGAGGGTCATCGGCTGGGGAAACTTCGGCGCGCCGCCCCAGCTCCCGTTGAGCGTGTCGAAGCGAGCCTGGAGGGCGTCGACCGCGCCCGTCAGGAGCTCGGCCGTGGGCGCGGGCCCGTCGGTCGGCAGGCGGTTCTGCTCGACGAGGGTGTCGACGAGCCGGCGGCCCGCGGCGACGACCTCGAGCCGCTGCTCGCGCCAGGCCCGGGCCGCCCCCGCGAGCACGTCGCGGAACGCGGGCAGGCCGTGATGCGCGGTCGGTGGGAAGTAGGTCCCGCCGAAGAACGGCCGCCCGTCCGGGGTCAGGAAGACGCTCATCGGCCAGCCGCCCTGTCCGGTCATCGCCTGGACGGCGCCCATGTAGACCTGGTCGAGGTCCGGCCGCTCCTCGCGATCGACCTTGATCGCGACGAAGTCCCGGTTCAGGTCGGAGGCCGTGGCCGCGTCCTCGAAGCTCTCGCGCTCCATGACATGGCACCAGTGACACGCCGCGTAGCCGATCGAGAGAAAGATCGGGCGGTCGAGCTCGCGCGCCCGGGCGAGCGCCTCGGGGCCCCACGGATACCAGTCGACCGGGTTGTGGGCGTGCTGGAGCAGGTACGGGCTGGTCTCGCCGGCAAGTCGGTTGGGCATGGCCGAATGGTAGGCGGGCACCCGATCGGGCGGGCCCGGCGACCGGTGAACGAACGACGCACGACGCGACGCTCGACCGGGCGCATCGCGCGTTCGACGTAGAGGCGCCCTGACGGATGACCTGCCGGCCTCGTCCTCGCGGGGGCTCTTCGTGGCCGCGCCGGCCGTGTAGCGTCGGAGCGACAGGACGGTGCGCTTGACGTGGCCGGGCCGGACAGGAGGCACTCACGTTCGCACGGTTCGCAGGTAACCCGGAGGGCATCCGTTCGTGGCCGCCCCTCGGCGTCCTGGTGCGGGGCGTCGCACGAATCCGCTGCGTTCCGCTGTGGGCCGCCTACGCCGTGGTCGGGAGCGTCGCCATGGCTGCCTACCTCGCGGTGCCCGAACTCCAGGTCGGCTGGTTCTTCAACGTGATCTCGCTGTCCGCGGTGGCCGCGATCCTCGTCGGCGTCCGGGTCCATCGACCGAGGCACGTGGTGCCCTGGTACCTCTTTGCCGTCGCCCAGTTCCTGTTCGCCGGCGGCGACGTGATCGCCTACAACTACCAGGCGTTTTTCGGGACGGAGCTTCCGTTCCCGGCGATCTCCGACCCGTTCTATCTCGCGGTGTACCCGTGCATCGTGATCGGACTGATCCGGATCATCTCGCTGCGCAGTCCCGGCCGCGATCTCGAGGCCGTCATCGACGGGCTGATCATCTCGATCGGGGCGGCGACCCTCTCGTGGCAGCTCATCCTCGCGCCGATCGCCGCGGCCGCCGACGTGACGATCGACCAGACCCTCGTCGCCCTCGCCTACCCGGCCGGGGACCTGGTCCTCCTGACCGTGGTCGTGCGGCTGGCCCTGATGGCCGGACGGCGCCGGGCGAGCCTGTACCTCATGGTCGGCGCCGTCCTCGCGCTGCTCGCGACCGACAGCATCTACAGCTACGCCAACATCCAGGGCATCGAATACGTCCCGGGTCTGCTGGACGTCGGCTGGGGCGCGTTCTACCTCCTGTGGGGTGTCGCCGCCCTGCATCCCTCCATGGCGGAGCTCACGACCCGAGCGTCCGATGAGGAGGGGCGGCCGAGCTGGATCCGCCTCGGCGCGCTGGCCGGCGCGACACTCGTCACGGAGCTCCTCCAGTTCATCCAGGACGCAACGGACGGCGTCAGCCAGCCCTTCCTGTACGTCGCGACGACCGTGCTGTTCGTGCTCGTCCTGGCGAGGATGGCCGGATTGATCCAGCGCCTGCAGACGGCCGCCGACCGGCAACGGACGATGCGCGTCGCCGCCTCAGGGCTCATGACCGCGGTCGATACCCGCGGCGTCCTGGACGTGGCGATCCGGGCCGCCCACGCCCTGGCGGGAACGGCTGCCACCCTCCGCGTCGTCGTCGCGACCGAGGCCGGCCAGCTTCAGATCGCCGGCCAGGGCGATGGTGGGACCGTCATCGGCGAGCCACTCGACGTGTCCATGGCCGACGTGCCCATCGGGTCGCCGGCTGAGTCCATCGACGTCGTCGCGCCTGGATCGCTCCCGTCCATCCTCGCCAACGCGCTCCAGCTGCCGGCCCAGGCTCGGTTCGCGGGCCTGATCCCGATCCCGGTCGGAACCGTGCGGATGGGCCTGTTCGTGATCGCCTCCCGCGACCGGCCGCGACGCGCCCTCGTCGACAGCCTGATCGGCCTCGCCGTCCAGGTCGGCCAGGCGATGGAGAGCCTCGCGCTGACCGAGATCCGCTCCGAGGTCCGCAGCCAGCGGCGGCTCGAATCACTGATCCAGAACTCGTCCGACGTGATCCTCATCCTCGACGAGCGGACCGGTGTCCAGTTCGCCAGCTCGGCGGCCGACCGGGTGCTCGGCTACCCGGCCGAGGACCTGCAGACGCGGACGCTTGCCGATCTCGTCCGGCCCGAGGAGCTCACGAGGGTTCTTGCCTTTCTCGAACGGATCGTCAGCAACGACGGCCCGTCCACGGCGGCGATCGAGTTCGAGATCCGCCGCGCCGACGGCCGCTGGCTCCACGTCGAGACGCTGGTCTCCAACCTGATCCGGGATCCGGACGTCCGGGGCATCGTCCTGAACCTGCGCGACATCAGCGAGCGGAAGGCGTTCGAGGAGCAGCTCTCGCGACAGGCCTTCAACGATGCACTGACCGGCCTTCCCAACCGGGCGCTGTTCCTCGACCGGATCGAGCACGCCCTGGCCCGCCAGCTGCGCAACGCCGAAACGATCACGGTGTTCTTCCTCGATCTCGACGACTTCAAGACCGTCAACGACTCGCTCGGCCACACCGCCGGCGACCAGCTCCTGATGCAGGCGGCCGAGCGGCTCCGCCAGTGTCTCCGACCGTCCGACACGGCGGCCCGGTTCGGGGGCGACGAGTTCAGCGTCCTCGTCGAGGTCGCCGGCGAGCCGATCCTGCTCGCCGAGCGGATCCTCGCCACGCTGCGCGAGCCGTTCGTCCTCGACGGCACCGAGGTCCAGATCAGCGCCACGATCGGCATCGCGACCTCCCAGCGATCGTCGACCGCGACCGAGCTGCTCCGCGATGCCGACGTCGCGATGTATGCGGCCAAGGCCGAGGGCAAGGGCGGCTGGCGGCAGTTCGAGCCGTCGATGCACGAGTCGGTCCGCACCCGGCTCGAGCTGAAGGGGGCGCTCGAGCGCGGCATCGCAGCCGGCGAGTTCGTCCTGCACTACCAGCCGATCGTCGACATGGCGACCGGGCAGCTGCGGGGCATCGAGGCGCTCGTGCGCTGGATCCACCCGGAGCGCGGGCTCGTGTCGCCGATCGAGTTCATCCCCCTGGCCGAGGAGACCGGCCTGATCGTGCCTCTCGGCCGGTGGGTCCTCGAAGAAGCCTGCCGAGCGTCCCTCGCGCTCGAAGCGCTGGGCGGCGACATCCCGTACATGTCGGTCAACCTGTCCGCGCGCCAGCTCCAGCAGCCCGAGCTCGTCGGCGAGATCGATCGGCTCATCCGGGACAGCGGCGTGACGCCCGGGCGGCTCGTCCTCGAGATCACCGAGTCGGCGATGATGCGCGACACCGACCTCATGGTCTCCCGGCTCCTGGGCCTGCGCGAGCTGGGCATCCGGATCGCGATCGACGATTTCGGCACCGGCTATTCGTCGCTCAACTACCTGCGCCACCTCCCGGTCGACATCGTCAAGATCGACCAGTCGTTCGTCACCGGGATCGTCACCGATCCGGCGCAGCGGGCCGTCGTCGCGACGATCATCGACCTGGGGCACCTGCTCGGGCTGCAATTGATCGCCGAAGGCGTCGAGACGCCCGACCAGCGCGACGTCCTGACGACCCTCGGCTGCGAGCTCGGGCAGGGCTTCCTCTGGGCGCGCCCGATCGAGCTGGATGGCGTGATCTCGTACCGGACGGGCGCCGGAACGCGAGTGGTCGGGCCGACGGCGGACCGCGCGCTGCCCGCCGGAACAGGCGCCGTGCCGCGGACGGGGCGGATCTCCCGGACGCCGGAATCGGCGGAATCGGCGGCGGCTGTGCCGGTGGCCACTCCGGGCCGTTGAGGCCCCTCCTCCTCCGGACCACAGACCGGCCCCGGCCGCCCTACCATCCTGCGATGCGCTACGGACTCTGCCTGCCCAACTACACCGCCCTCGCTTCGCCGGAGGCGATCGATGCTGCGGCCGCGACCGCCGAGCGACTCGGCTGGGACTCGGTCTGGACGACCGACCACGTCCTCGTCGACTCGAGCGACGGGGCGTCCGAATACCGGACGAACTTCGACGTCCTCGGGACGCTCGCCTGGGTCGGCGCGCGATACCCGACGGTCCGGCTCGGCACCTCGGTGATCGTCGTGCCGCAACGCAATGCGGTCGTCGTGGCCAAGGAGATCGCGTCGCTCGACGCGCTGTCGGGCGGCCGGGTCATCGCCGGGATCGGCGTCGGCTGGAGCGAGACCGAGTTCGCGAACCTCGCGATGAGCGAGCGCTTTGCCGTTCGCGGCGCCTATGTCGAGGAGACGGTCGCGCTCTGGCGGCACCTGTGGGCCGGCTCGGGCGCGCCGTTCGAGGGCCGGTTCCACCGGCTGTCCGACTACATCTTCGGACCGCTCCCGGCGCAGGGTGCCGGGCTCCCGATCTGGATCGGCGGCCGCGCCGACGCGGCACTCGAGCGGGCCGGCCGCCTGGCCGACGGATACCACTCATCGGCCGCCTCGCCCGAGTCGTTCGCCCGGCGCATCCCGGTCATCCGGGCCGCGGCGGAGGCTGCGGGCCGGCCGATGCCGTTGCTGTCGGCCCGCGTCCACGTCGCGTGGGACGAGCCGGTGCGCTCCGCCGAGCCGCGAACCTACGCGATGCGCGGCTCTGCCGAGGACGTCGCGGCCGAGGTCGCGAAGTGGGCCGAGCTGGGAGTCGAGCACCTGGCGCTCGTCTTCGACGCCGACTCGGTCGAGTCGCTGGTTGCCGCGATCGAGCGGTTCGACAGCGAGGTCATCGTTCGTGGCTGATCGGCTGTCGACCGGCGCTCTGGCGACGCTGTCGCTGCTCGACACCGATCAAGGCGTCTGCCCGGACGGTCACCGTTGCGTTCAGGACCCGGAGATCGGTTATCGGGCCTGCGCGACGTGTTCGTACCGCGGGCTCGCGCTGATCTGCTGGGAAGTCACGTCGGACGAGATCGAGATCGCGGAACTGATGAGCGCGGACATCCGCGTGGTCGCGTGGGCTCGCTCGTTCGTCGCTGATCTGCGACCGACGGCCTGATCAATCGCCGACTGGGTCCTTCAAGTCGCGGAAGCCGGACGCGACCATTCGATCGTAGGTTGCATCGAGCAGCGGGATCGGCGGAACGAAGACGACAGTCGCGTCGCGACCGCGAGTCAAGAGGACACGGTAGGCGTTGATTCGAAGTTGGCGGGTGTCTTT
>DATNBW010000289.1:0-25839 GCA_035607275.1 Verrucomicrobiia bacterium
CCGACGGGACGATGGAGCCGCATGCCTGGGCGACGTTCGTCGAGGTCGTCCTCGGGTTCGCCGCCGGCGCGAGCATCGGGCTTGGCGCGGGCTACCTAATCGCGCGCTCGCGGCTCGCGGAGCGCCTCGTCTCGCCGTACCTCGTCGCCGCCCAGGCCGTCCCGATCCTCGCCCTGGCCCCCCTCCTCGCGCTCTGGTTCGGGCCGGGCCTGCTGGCCAAGATCATGATCTGCGGCTTGATCGTCTTCTTCCCGGTCACGATCGCGACGATGGTCGGGATCCGTTCGGTCGACCGCGGGCTGCTCGAGCTCGCCGCCTCGCTGCGCGCGACCCGCCGCCAGGTCCTCACGACGATCGAGATCCCGGCCGCCATGCCGTCGGTGCTCGGCGGGCTCCGCGTCGGGGCGACGCTCGCCGTCGTCGGCGCGATCGTCGGCGAGTGGGCCGGTGCCGACAAGGGCCTCGGCGTCCTCGTGAACCTCGCCCGCGGCAGCCTGTTCGACTACCCGTTGATGTTCGCGACCCTCGTGACGATCGCGTTGTTCGGCATCGCCGCGTACCTCGTCATCGTCCTCGCCGGGCGCCGCCTGATCGGCATCCGCTGAACCCAGCCCAGCCAGCCAAGCAAGCCCAGGAGGAGCCCGTGTCCCGCCGTCAGCCCATCAACCTCTCCGTCGCCGCGATCGGCGCCGTCGTCGTCGGCCTGCTCGCCGCTGCGTGCTCGCCGAACGCATCCGCGCCGTCGAGCGCCTCGTCGAGCACCTCGTCGGCCGCCCCGACGGCCCTGAACGTCGGGCTGGGCTACATCCCGAGCGTCCAATTCGCCGCCTTCTACCGGGCCGACCAGGCCGGCTACTACGCCGCCGAGGGCCTGAAGATCACCTTCCAGAACGCGATCGACGCGGACCTCGTCCCGAAGGTCGGCGCCGGGACGCTCGATCTGGGCCTGTCCGATGGAACGAGCGTGATCCCCGCGGTCAGCCAGGGCGTCCCGATCAAGTCGATCGCGACGATCTACGCGAAGTTCCCCTCGATCGTGTTCGCCAAGGCGAGCAGCGGCATCACCGACGCCGACGGACTGGTCGGCAAGAAGCTCGGGATCCCCGGCAAGTACGGGTCGTCCTGGATCATGCTCCAGGCCCTGCTCGCGTCCAGACACCACACGACGGCGGACCTGACGATCGTCGAGTATCCCGACTTCGGCCAGGGCGCCGCGGTGGCCAAGGGCGCGGTCGACGCGGCGACCGGGTTCGACAACAACGAGCCGGTCCAGCTCGCGCTGACGGGCGAGCAGGTCACGGTCCTGCGAGTCGACGACGTCACGCCGCTGCCCGGCCCCGGGATCATCGTCGGGACGGCGACGCTGGCCGCAAAGAGGGCCGCGGTGGCCGGCTTCGTCCGGGCGACGCTCAAGGCGATGAACGAGATCGCCGCCACGCCGTCGATCGGCGTCGACGCGGCGATCAAGGCGGTTCCCGATCTCGCGTCGAACCGGCCGCTCCAGGAGGCGATCCTCGCGGCCACGATCGCCGACTGGCGCCCGAGCGGTGCCGCGGCCGGGTCGCCGATCAGCGGGGCCGTGGACAGCGCGGCCTGGGCCAAGACCGTGACGTTCATGACGTCGCTCGGCCTCGTCCCGAAGCCGGTGACGACCACGGACCTCGTCGACACCACGGTCGCCACCGGCTCGTAGGGTCGGTTCGCGGCAGGCCGCCGCCCTATGATCCGCCGATGACCGCGACCGCGAGCCCGCTGCCAGGTGGGCTGCCGTCTGCGCCGCCGTTCACGATTCGTGCGCGGATCGTCTCGCCGCTGGATGGCGGCGGATCGCTCGACCTGGCCGACGGGCTCGTCGAGATCGACGCCGACGGTCGGATCGCCGCGGTCGGCTCGGCTGACGACCGGCCGGACGGCGTCCCCGCCCACGCGATCGACCTCCGTCCGCTGGTCGTGCTGCCCGGGATGGTCGACCTCCACGCTCACCTCCCGCAGGTCCCGAACCTCGGGCTCGGGTACGGCCTGCCGCTCCTCGACTGGCTCGACCGCCTGACCTTCCCGACGGAGCGCTCCTGGGCCGACCCGGCCGTCGCCGAACGCCTCGCGCCGCCGATCTTCCGCGCGTTCGCCGCCGCGGGGACGACGACGGTCCTCGCCTACGGCGTCGTCTACGAGGCCGCGATGGACGCGGCGTTCCGGGCGGCGGAGGCCCACGGGATCCGGGCGATCCTCGGCAAGGTGATGATGGACCGGCTGACCTACGACCCGACGATCGAGCCGTCGACGATCCTCGAGCGGACCCTGCGCGAGAGCCGCGCGCTGGCGGAACGCTGGCACGGTGCGGCCGACGGCCGGCTCGGCTACGCCGTCACCCCGCGCTTCGCCGTCTCGTGCAGCGCGGACCTGCTGCGCGAGTCGGCGGCGCTCGCGACCGACCTCGGCTGCTGGTGGCAGAGCCATGTCGCGGAGGACCGGGCCGAGGTCGCCGAGGTCGGCCGGCTGTTCCCCGATGCCCTCGACTACACGGACGTGTATGACCGGGCCGGGGCGCTCGGCCCGCGCTCGATCCTCGCCCATGCGATCCACCTGTCGGGGCGCGAAGAGGCGCGGCTGGCGGACACGGGCACGCGAATTGCCCATTGCCCGACGTCGAACCTGTTCCTCGGGGCCGGGGTCATGCCTCTTGATCGGCGGCTCGCGGCCGGGATGGCGGTCGGGCTGGGGTCGGACGTGTCCGGAGGGCCCGAGCTCTCGATGTTCGGCGTGATGCGGACCGGGGCCTATGCCCAGCAGGCGTTGCGGACCGTCGGAGGCGCCGGCAGCGGCAGCGGCCGCGACGAGGCGGGCGGCGGCCGCGACGAGGCGGGCGAAACGGGTGAGGCGGCCGATGCCCGGCCGCTCGGACCGCTCGACTGGCTGCGCCTCGCGACGCTCGATGGCGCGCGGGCGCTCGGGCTCGCCGACCGGATCGGCTCGATCGAGAGAGGCAAGGACGCCGATCTGATCGCCGTCGATCCGGGCGCGACGGCGCCGCTCGGTCCGGATCTCGACCCGGCGGAGCTCCTCGCCGACGCCTCCCTGCTCGTCAGTCGCCTGATCTTCGGCTCGGACGGCTCGCTCGTGCGGGCGGCGTGGGTCCGCGGTCGCGCACTGGAGGGACCGACGTGATCGACGCCCGGTTCGGCCACGTGAACCTGATCGCGCGGGACTGGCGGGCGCTCGCGACGTTCTATGCCGAGCTGTTCGGCTGTGTCCTCGTCCCACCGGAGCGCGACTACGCCGGACCCGATCTGGAACGGGGGACCGGTGTGCCCGGGGCGGCCCTGCGCGGCGCCCACCTCCGGTTGCCCGGCCATGGCCCCGACGGCCCGACCCTCGAGATCTACCAGTTCTCGTCGATGCCGGACGAGTTGCCGGCGGCCGCGAACCGACCCGGATTCCGGCATCTCGCGTTCGCCGTGCCGTCCGTGGCCGATGCGCGCGCCGCGGTGCTGGCCGCCGGCGGCGGCATCGTCGGCGAGATCGTCACGCTCCAGACCGCCGACGGCCGGTTCGTCACGTGGACGTACGTCACGGACCCCGAGGGCAACATCGTCGAGCTCCAGTCGTGGTCGGACGTCGCACAGTAGATCAGAGGATGACGATGCCGCTGCAGCCGGGATCGCGGCCTTCGCGGAGTGCGCGGAGCATCGCCCGCGAGTCGCGGCTGAACGTCGCGAACGCCGATGACGCCGCGGCAAGCGCGCGGCGGTTTCGCGGTGTGTCGGCAACGAGGAGGATCACGTGATCGATCCCGCCGTCCCGCTGTTTCAGAGCCACCTTCCGCTCGACCGCCTGGATGTCGTCGAGGACCGTCTCCGCCTCGACGGCGACCCGCCAGTTCGCCCCGCGGATCACCGCGTCCCATGCCCTCAGGTCGCCATCGATCGGGAGCACCACCTCGGTTGGGAAGCGAAGACCTGGGTGGAGCCGCACGCGGAGGCGTTCAAGCAGCCGCTGCTGGCCAGCATCTCGAATCGGATCGCCGGCAGGGTAGGCGCGCAACCGAAGGTCAAGGCCGACGGAGGCGGCCATGCTCGCCAGCAGGACGACGTCGACGGAGTCCGCTCGATGCGCCTCCATCCGATCGATCGCGGAGTGCGACACGCCGCAGGCGGCGCCGATGGTTCGAAGGCTCAGTCCGGCGTTGCGGCGACCGGCCGCGACATCCTCGATCGCCCGGCGCAAATCCGCCTCGATCCGCCGCCGGGCCCGATCGACCGTCACCGATGGCCGTCCCATGCCCAGCATCTTGCGCGGCGGCGATCACCTCAGGATCACCGCGACCTTCGCTCGCGATTGTCACGCCGACCGTGCCAATCAACGGCCGCGCCGTCGACCGGCTCGTGGGATTGGCCGGGATCGCCTCGCGCGGACTCCGCACGTCGCGGTGCGCGTGACGAACCGCGAGTGGGGTCGACACCGCCCGTTGGTTGTCACGCCGAGCGAAACGGAGCCGCTCCGGGACCGTGGCAGAGGACCGAGCGATGAGCGAGGCCGTGGACCTCCTGATCACCGGGGGCTCGATCGTCGACGGGACCGGGGCGCCGGCGCGGAGCGGCGACGTGGCGATCACCGGCGACCGGGTGAGGATCCTGTCGCCCGGCGGGGAGCCCCGGACCGCAGCGGCCCGCACGATCGACGCCCGCGGCAAGGTCGTCGCCCCCGGGTTCATCGATCTCCACTCGCACTCGGCGTTGATGATCCTCGCCGATCCCGACCACGGCGCGAAGGTCCGCCAGGGCGTGACGACCGAGCTGGTCGGGGTCGACGGCCTCAGCTACGCGCCATTCCCGAGCGCGGCCGACCGGGACGCGATGGTCTGGATGAACGCCGGCCTCGACGGCGATCCGCGCGACGACAACGGCGCGCGTGGAACGGGCGGGCGCGGCCAGCCGATCTCGATCGACTGGGCGACCGTCGAGGACGTCCTCGCCCGGTACGACACGGGCAGCGCGGTCAACGTCGCCCAGCTGGTCGGCAACACCCCGCTCCGGATCGCCGCCCTCGGCTGGAACGACGACCCCAGCACGCCCAAGGCCACCGCGGATCAGCGGGCCCGCCTCCGCGAGGCGATGGAGCAGGGCGCCTTCGGGGTCAGCAGCGGCCTCGACTACCCGCCGGGCGCCTACGCGACGACGGCCGAGCTGGCGGAGCTCGCCAACGAGGCGGCCCGCCTCGGCGGCATCTACCACACCCACGTCCGCTACTCGCTCGGCGATCGCTTCCTCGACCCGTTCCGGGAGGCGATCGAGATCGGGCGGCGCGGCGAGGCGCCCGCCCATATCACCCACTTCTATCACCGGCTGACGTTCCCGGGCACGCCCGACCAGATGCTCGAGCTGGTCGACGTCGCCACGGCGCGCGGCCAGGACGTCAGCTTCGATCTCTATCCGTCCGAATGGGCCAGCACGCGGCTGCTCATCCTCATCCCGATCTGGGTCCTCGACGGCGGACCGCTGCGGACGAAGGAGCGCCTGGCCGACATCGGAGTCCGAGATCGGATCCGGCAGGAGCTGCGGGACCGCGGCCAGCTCTTCGCCGGCACCGGCGGGATCCGCGACATCCGGATCGGCTACCTCCGCCGGCCCGAGAACCTCCGGTGGGAGGGCCGGACCCTCGGCGAGCTGATCGACGCCGCCGGCACGGATCCCGTCGACGCCCTCTGTGATCTGCTCCTGGCCGAGGACCTCCGGCCGAACGAGGTGACGCCGGGACCGCACCTCGAGGGCACCCGCCGGTTCCTCCGCCACCCGGGCGCGATGATCGGGACCGACAGCGTCTTCGTCGGGGCGAAGCCGAGCCCGCGGACGTACGGCAGCTACCCGCGGATCCTCGGCCAGTTCGTTCGGGACGAGGCCCTGCTCGGGCTCGAGGACGCCGTCGCGCGGATGACATCGATGCCGGCGGCCCGTCTCGGCCTCCGCGACCGCGGCACGATCCGGGACGGTGCGGTCGCCGACCTCGTGATCTTCGACCCGGCGACCGTCCGGAGCGACGCGACGATCGACGATCCGACCCGCGACCCGGAAGGCATCGAGACGGTGATCGTGGCGGGTCAGCTCGTCGTCGACGGTGGCCGGCCGACCGGGGCGCGGCCCGGTCGTGGCCTGCGCCGCGGCCGCGACTGAAGGATCGCGCGCCCGGTCACTTCACCGGCTCACCTCACCGGTTCGGGTCGACGGCTCAGCTCGCCGAGGGCTCAGCCCGCCGAGGCCTGAAGGACTCCCGCGAGACCGTCGTGGCCGTCGCTGGCCGGCTCCGGCTCACTCGGTTCGGACCGCCGCCGGTCGTCGAACAGCCGCTGCTCCGCCTCGTGGACCGCCAGCTCCACGCTCCGGTCGGGCCGGATCTCCGCCCAGCCGACCGACAGGCGCAGAGCCACGGCGCCCGACGCGAGCCAGACGTCGCAGGCGCTCCGGACCCGCTCGATGTAGTTGATCGCCCGGATCTCGTCGGTCTCGACGAGCAGGACGCCGAAGCGCGTCGGGGACAGGCGCGCGAGCCGGTCGGCCGCCCGAGCGTGGCGGCGGATCGTCGACGCCACCGGCGGGATGAGCCGATCGGCGGCGACCCGTCCGACGCGATCGGCCAGGCGATCGAGGCCGGCGAGCTCGACGAGGACGATCGTCACCGGTCGCTGGTAGCGCGCCGCGCGAGCGGCCTCCTCGTCGAGCCAGGCCGCCCAGACCGACGGCGACGCGAGCGGCGGGAGGGGGACGGTCGGGGGCTCGGGCGCTCGATCGCCATCGACGTGGTCGAACACGCCATTCCCGGCGCCGCCCGATGCGCCGTTGGCCGACCGGGCGACGAACCACGGCTGCCCGGCATCGAACCCCGGATCGCGGAGCTCGTCGTCGGTCGGCCCGACATGGGCGAGCGGGTCGCCCGACGCCCGCCCACCTGTCCAGGCGCGGATCCGCGGCGCGACGATCAGGCTGACGACGACGAGGGCGTTGACCGCCAGCGCGATCAACAGGACGGTGACCTGGTCCTGAGTCAGCATCGGATGAGTGCTCCGGTATGGATCGACCGAGAGATGACGCCGGATGAACCCCGACGATAGGGCCCGGACGGCCGATCTGACGATGGTTCCATGGCCACTGGCCCGAGTTGGCGGTGCGATCGGACAACGCGCGGTCCGGTTGGCGCCGCTGCGGTTCGGTCTGTGGCCGAGCGGCGAGGTGCACTCGCCACAGGGGCGGTCAGGGCGGGTCCGGTGGCGATCGGCACCGACCGACCTCGTGACTCAGGACCGGACGGCGCCGGCGACCTCGGCCTCGTCGGCGCGGGCGTCCACGGCCCGCAGGAACGCCCCCTCGATCGCGACCGCCTCCGCGGGTGCCGCCAGCGAGACGAGGTCGATCGGCCCGACCCGGCGCGTCGCCGATGGCCGGCCGAGCAGGTAACCCTGACCCGTGCCGATGCCCATCGCCCGGATGACCGCGAGCTGCTCGGCGGTCTCGACGCCCTCCGCGACCACGCTCGCCTTCCAGCGGCCGGCCAGCTCCTGGATCGCCCGGAGCACGGCGTGGGACGGGTCGTTGCGGGCACCCTGGACGAGCGAGAGGTCGATCTTGACGATCTCGAAGCTGATCTCGCTGAGGAGCCGCAGCCCGGCGTTGCCCGCCCCGACGTCGTCGGCCGCGAGACGCATCCCGGCGCGGCGGCAAGCCTCGACGTTGCGGCGCAGGGTCTCGAGGTCCTCGACCTCCTCGCGCTCGGTCAGCTCGAGCACGATCTGGTCGAGCGGGATGTTGTTCCGGCGGAAGATCGCCTTGAGCTCGCCGGCGCGGAACTCCTGCGACTCGAGCGTCCGCGGCGACAGGTTGACGCTCAGGTACACGCCGGATTCGAGGTCGGTGACGCCCGCGGCGACGACCTCCAGGCAGGCGAAGTCGAGCTCCACGGTGCGGCCGGCCACCTCGGCCGCCGCGAACATCACGCCGGCGTTGGCGAACATCGTCCCATCGGTCGGTCGGACCAGCCCTTCGTAGCCGACCGGCTGGCCCGTGGTCATCGAGAAGATCGGCTGGTACACCGGGCGCAGGGCACGCGACGCGAGCACCGCCTCGATGCCCGCTGTCAGCTCGGCCGCCGACCGGGTCTCCTCGCCCCGGCCGTGGAGGGCCTCGTCGAACGCGACGACCGCCGTCCGGCCGTGACGCTTGCACCAGTACAGGGCGGCGTCGGCGTTGCGGAACAGGGACCTGGCGTCGGCTGTCGGGAGCGGCACCGCGCTCACGCCGATCGACAGCGAGAACGGCTGGACCGGCGTGCTGCCGTCGCCGCCGCCGAGGGCCGACGACAGGATCCGCCGGGCGACCGACAAGGCGGTGTCGATGCCGGTGTTCGGCAGGAGGACCGCGAACTCGTCGCCGCCGACGCGGAAGGCACGATCGGTCCGGCGCAGGATCGTGGCCGAGATCCGCCCGACGGCGATCAGCAGGTCGTCGCCGGCGACGTGACCGCGCGTGTCGTTGACGGTCTTCAGGTCGTCGACATCGATCAGCAGGAGGGCCAGCGGGACCTGGTCGCGATGGACGCTCTCAAGCTGGCGGGCCAGCTCGTCCTGGAAGGCACGGTGGTTGCCGAGCCCGGTGAGCCCGTCGAGCAGGGCATCGAGACGGGCGCGGTTGTAGAGCTCGATCAGCTCGTCGCGCTCGGCCGCGATCGCCGTCGCGTGGCGCAGCACCGCTCGACCCTGGATCGCCATGAACGCGGGCAGCGAGACGGCGGCCAGCATCAGGAGGACGGTCGCCGGCCAGCGTCGTTCGAGCGCATCGGCCGGCCAGAAGCCCTCGAGCGTCGCGACGGCCATCAGCGTCACGAAGGGCACGAGCAGGCCGATCGTCAGGCGCACCCGGATCGTCTCCAGGCGTCCGCGATCGCGCCACGTGGGTTCGTTCAGGCTCGGCCCAGCCATCGTTCCTCTCGCTGTGCCCCGGAGCACCACTTGTACGTGGCCGCGCCCACCACCGGGGGCGGCTGAAGGTACCGAAGGCCCTAGCCGTTTGGTCCATGGGACGTGCCGGGTCCGGACCCATACGGTCGGTCTACCGCCGGGGCAAACGAGGGTCGCCACACGTGCATGCAAGGGGCGTGTTCGCGCGCGTGATCGCCAGTGGGGTCATCGGACTCCTCGTGGCGACGCTCGCCCTGCCCGCCATCTGGCCCGGCTCCCCGTGGGCATCGACGGCCAGCGCGGCCAGCTGCAACGGCGCATCACACGAGATCCTGCTGACCGCCCCGAATGCGTCGCCGCGGAGCGGAACTCCGGCGACCACGATCCGCTTCACGGTCACGTATCGCGACACGGCCGGATGCGCGCCGTCGAGCGTGATCGCCGTCGTCCCCGGGGCCGGCCAGCTGGCGCTGACCGCGAGCGGGACGTCATACGCCACCGGAGTCCTGTTCCAGGGAACGATGCGCCTGCCGGTCGGCACGTGGGGCTACCGATTCGACGCCCAGTCCGGAACCGGTGGCGGCACCCGCACGGCGAGCATCACCGGACCTGGCACGATCGTGATCACGCTGCCGCCGTCGCCGACCCCCAGGCCGACGCCGGTCCCGACCCCCAGGCCGACGCCGGTCCCGACCCCGGTCCCGACCCCGAAGCCCACCTCGAAGCCGACACCGCGCCCAACGTCGGGATCGTCGAGCCCGTCGGCCTCGCCCTCGAAGCATCCGACGCCGAGCCCGTCGACCGGACCGGGCGGCTCGCCGGGTTCGACATCGGGCAGCGGGCGCTCGCCGCGACCGTCCGACGCACCCGCGGGCGGCGAGTTCGGTGGGATCGGCGGCTTCGATCCGTCCGGGCCGAACGACCCGCCGGGCATGAATCCGGGCGGCCCGACGTCGGATCGCGGCTTCGGCCTGCCGAGCCTCGGGCTCGATCCCGGGAGCACTCTGCCGATCGTGGCGTGGTTCATGACCACGACGTTCGGCGTCGTGCTCTTCGCCGCCCTGTTCCAGGGCCGCGGGCTGACCGTGCTGCTGCCCGGCGAGCTGTCGGTGCTGGTGATGCGCCGCCGGACCGTCCGAGGCGGCGCGGCCGGCAGCGCCGCCGGCTCGTCGGACGGCGCACCGCCGGATGACGGCGCCGGTCATCCTGTGGCGACCGTCGCGGTGGCCGCGGAGCCGGGCCGTCCGGCCGGGACGATCGAGAGCCCGCCGGGTCGACCGACCGGGTCGGCCGAGCGTCAGCCCCGTCGGTTCGCGAAGCGTCCGGCTGCGGGGGTCGAGCGCCGGGTCATCGCCTACCGGTCCGTCCGGGTGTCGAGCGCGCCGGACGACATCCGTTCCACCGAGATCACCAGGCTCGACCGGCGGGATGAGGTCGAGGTCATCGGCGAGGAGGCGGGGTTCCTCCGGATCCGGACCCCGGACGGGATCGAGGGCTGGGTGCCCCGTGTCGTGCTCGTCGGGGCGCCGAGCCCGGACGAGCCGGCGTCGTCGAACGGATCGGAACCCGGCCCGGACTCGGGATCGAAGCGACGGCGGCGCGGGCTCCTGGGGCTGCGCCGGGGCGCGCAGACGGCCGACGCGACGGGGTCGCCGAGCAAGGGCTGAGCGCGGGGCCCGCGGACGGGAGACGAGGAGCGGGCGGCGCTGGAGGAGCGGGCCGCCCGCGGGCCGGCCCGCACCGGCGGTCAGGCGGTCGGCTCGACCGTCAGCTCGGCCGCGAGGCGGGTCAGGGCGAGATCGACCGCATCGGACAGATCGCCCTTGGCCGGCGGGCTCGCCCAGCCGAACCCGATGACGACGCCGCTGCCGAACGGCTCGAGCTCACGCTCGCACGAGGCGCGCGCCCGTTCGACGAAGTTGATCGCGGCGATCTCCGACGTCTCGGTCAGGAGGACCCCGAACCGGGCCTGCTCCAGGCGCGCGATGTGATCGCTCGAGCGGATCTCGCGGCCGAGCCGTCGGGCGCAGCCGGCGAGGGCCCGCTCCGCCACGTCCCAGCCCCATTGGCCGGCGAGCTCGGTCAGACCGAGGATCTCGACGAAGGCGACCGTCACCGGGCGGTGATAGCGCCCGCAGCGGGCCTGCTCGCTCAGGACGATCCGGTCCCAGAAGCGCGGCCCGTCGGCACCGGTGAGCAGGTCGGTCCAGCCCTCGGGCGGCGCGATCGGACGAATGATCCCGGGAACCTCGAACGTCCCGATCGGGACCATCCGCGTCCGGCGCGGCATGAGGCGCAGGGAATCGCTCGCGGCGGACGCGGTGCCCGAGCCGTCGACGGAATCGCCGACCGGCCCGCTCGGATCGTCGGCTCGTCCGTCCGCCATCGACGTCGCCGGCGCAGGCGTATTCGACCCGTGGTCGATCTCGGATGCCATTGGATCCCTCAGTCGCTGTCCGCCGAATCCCGGCGGGGTCATCCGGCCGTCGCGAACCCCCGGTCCGGCGTGAGGAGGATCGTGCGGCAAATGGACGATCCGGACATCTCCCCATTCGTACCGTCGTCTCCCCATTCGTACCGGTCGGTGGGGCGCCCCCGGCGGTCCCGGACCGGGTGGTACCCTCGCAGCCCAAGGAGGGACGCCACGCCGCGATGACGATCCGGACCTCGCCCAGCCGGACCACCACGCCCGTCACCCCGAGCCCGGCCGCACCCGATGCCCTCGTCGTGCGTCGCGGCGCGCTGCTCCCGGGTCGTGTCCGTCCGGCGGCTCCCCTTCGCCGGGAAGGGCCGGCCAAGCTCACCGGTGAAGCGAAGTACGCGGACGATCTCGTCTTCCCGGGCGCCTGGTACGGCGCGACGATCCGCTCAGCCGACGCCCACGCCCGGTTCGACGGCTTCGACCTCGATCCCGCCCTCGACTGGTCGAGGATCGCGGTCGTCACCGCCGCCGACATCCCCGGCGAGAACGTCGTCAGCCTGATCAGCGACGACCAGCCCGTCCTCGTGCCGGTCGGTGGCGAGATCCAGCATCACGCGGAGCCGCTCGTCCTCCTCGCCGCCGCCGATCGCGAGACGCTCCGCAGCGCCCGCCACGCGGTGACGATCCGGACGACGCCCCTCGAGCCGGTCTTCGATCCCCTCGCGAGCGAGCACGTCTTCGCCCACTACGAGATCGCGTCCGGTGACCTCGACGCCGGCTTCGCGGAGGCCGACTTCATCCTCGAGGGCGAGTACCGGGTCGGCCACCAGGAGCAGCTGTACATCGAGAACAACGCGATGATCGCGGTGCCGCGCGAGGACGGTGGAGTCGCGGTCCACGGCTCGCTCCAGTGTCCGTACTACATCCACAAGGCGTTGAAGCGGTCCCTCCGGCTCACCGCCGAGCAGGCCCGGGTCGTCCAGGCGGAGACGGGCGGCGGGTTCGGTGGCAAGGAGGAATATCCCTCGATCATCGCCCTCCACGCGGCGCTCCTCGCGCGCCGGACGGGCAAGCCGGTCCGGATGATCTACGACCGCCACGAGGACCTCGCGGCGACCACGAAGCGCCATCCCGCGATCGTGACCCACCGGACCGGCGTCAAGGCCGACGGGACTCTCGTCGCCCAGGACATCGACGTCGTCATGGACGGCGGCGCGTACTGCACGCTGACGCCCGTCGTCCTGAGCCGCGGCGCGATCCACGCCGGTGGGCCGTACCGCTGCCCGAATGTCCGCATCCGGGCCCGGGCGACCCGGACGAACACGCCGCCGAACGGCGCGTTCCGCGGCTTCGGCGCCCCCCAGGTCGAGTTCGCCGCGGAGGTCCAGCTCGGGCGGCTCGCCGAGACGCTCGGGATGAGCCCGCTCGAGATCCGCCGGCGCAACCTGTACCGAATCGGCGACGGGACCCCGACCGGCCAGATCCTGCGCGAGAGCGTCGCCGCCGAGGACGTCCTCGAGCGCGCGGCCGAGGCCGCCGAGTTCGAGGGCGTCCGGTCGCGCACGGCGAAGGCGCGCGCCCGGCGCGCCGGCTCCGGCCACGTGCCCGGGTCGCCGCTCCGCACGAGCCGCGACCGCTCGGCGTCCGGGATCGGGGTCGCGCTGGCGTGGCACGGTGCCGGGTTCACGGGGAGTGGCGAGGTCAAGCTGGCGAGCGTCGCGTCGGTCGAGCTCGGCGGGGACGGCCGCGTCCGGATCCTGACCGGCTCGACCGAGATGGGGCAGGGGACGAAGACGATCTTCCCCCAGCTCGTGGCGGCCGAGCTCGGCCTGGCCGCGGACGAGGTCGACATGGCGGCCCAGGACACCGCGCTCGTGCCCGACTCCGGGCCGACGGTCGCGAGCCGGACGGCGATGGTCGTCGGCGGGCTGCTCATCCAGGCCGCCCGCCGGCTGCGGGCCACGGTCGAGGAGCGCAACGCCGGAGCGGCCTTCGCGGACGTGCGCGCCCGGGACGCCGCGACCCACGGCCCGACCCGGATCGACCAGCAATTCGAGCCGTACCCCCACGTCCACTTCGACGACGACACGTACCGCGGCGACGCCTACCCGGCGTTTGGCTGGGCGGCCTGCGTGGCGACCGTCGACGTCGACCTGGACAGCGGCGAGGTCACCGTTCGCGACGTCGTGGCCGCCGACGACATCGGCACGGTGATCCATCCCGTCCTCGCCGAAGGTCAGGTCGAGGGCGGCACCCTCCAGGCGATCGGCTACGCGACGATCGAGGAGATCAAGCTCCGCCACGGCCGGTACCTCAACGACCGGCTCGCGACGTACATCATCCCGACCGCGCTCGACGCGCCGCGGATCCACGCGATCCTCGTGGAGGCGCCGTTCAGCGGTGCGCCGCACGGCGCCAAGGGCGTCGGGGAGCTGCCGATGGACGTCGGGGCGCCGGCGGTCGTCGCCGCGATCCACGATGCGGTCGGTGCGTGGATCCACGAGCTGCCGGCATCGCCGGAACGGATCCTCGCGGCGCTCGGGACGACGCGGCCCGTCGACGGGGCGCCGGCCTCGGCGGAGGTGGCAGCAGCGATCGCCGAGCCGATCGAGGCCGGCACCGATCCGCGCCCGGGCGCGGCCACGGACCCCCAGCCAATGCGCGGCCCGCGGGATCCGGGCGAGCCGACGTGAGCACCTGGCGGTTCGCCGTCAACGGCGAGCCCGTCGAGGTCGACGTCCCCGGGATGCGCCGCCTGCTCGACGTCCTGCGCGAGGACCTGGCTTTGACCGGCACGAAGGAGGGCTGCGGCGAAGGCGAGTGCGGCGCCTGCACCGTCCTCGTCGACGGCGCGCCGGTCGACTCCTGTCTCGTGCCCGTCTGCCAGGTCGACGGCGCCCGGATCGCGACGGTCGAGGGACTGGCCGCCCCGTCGCCCGAAGGGGCCGTCCTCGACCCGCTCCAGCAGGCCTTCCTCGAGGCCGGCGGCGCCCAATGCGGGATCTGCACGCCCGGCATGCTGATGGCGGCCCGCGCCTATCTCGATGGCGGCGGCGGCCCGGACGAGACCGCGATCCGGACGGCGATCGCAGGCAATCTCTGCCGCTGCACGGGCTACACGAAGATCGTGGACGCGATCGCGATCGCTGCTGGAGGACGCGGATGACCGAGCCCGAGACGACCGAGCCCGAGACGACAGAGGTGGCGACGGCGGAAACCGCCGCGCTCGAACAGGCCGAGTCGGACGCCGCGGCCGAGGCAGCCGCCGCCACGGCTCCGGCGCCGGCACCACCCGCCGATCCGGTCGATGACGCCGACGATGACGCGCTGACCAGCAACGAGTACAGCGTCGCGTTCAGCCCGCGCCAGGTCGCCGTCGGGCTGGCCATCGTCGCCGGCCTGGTCGCGGTCGTCGCGGCTCGGCGGCGACGCAAGACGACGCGCGAGGACGGCTGAGCCGTGCCGGTCGAGCCGCCGATCGAGACGCCCGCATCGCTCGCCGACGCCTTCGCGTTCCTCGCCGGATCGACGGTGGAGGCGCCCGTCACGCCGATCGCCGGCGGCACCGACATCATGGTCCGGATCACCGGCGAGATCGGCGAGCCGCCCGGTCGGATGATCGACCTGTCGCGGCTCGCGGAGCTCCGCGGGATCACGGTCGACGGCGCGGCGATCGTCATCGGCGCCGCGACGACCTACACGGAGATCCGCCGATCCGATGCCTGCCGCGAGCACCTGCCGGCCCTCGTCGAGGCGGCGGCGACGATCGGCGCGGCCCAGATCCAGAACCGCGGAACGCTCGGCGGCAACATCGCGAACGCGTCACCGGCCGGCGACACGTTGCCGGTCCTCCTCGCGCTCGACGCGGTGATCGTCGTCGGCGGGCCGCGGGGCGAGCGCACGATCCCGGCCGCCGAGTTCTGGGTCGCCTACCGGCGGACGGCGCTCGCGCCCGACGAGCTGATCCTGCGCGTCCGAATCCCCGTCGCCGGCGGTCGCGAGGCGCGGTTCCGCAAGATCGGGACGCGCCGGGCGCAGGCGATCAGCAAGGTCGTCCTCGCCCTCGCCTGGCGGGAGAGCGGCGGGGCCCGGGCCGCCACCTGGTCCGACGTGCGGCTCGCCCTCGGCTCGGTCGCCGACCGGCCGATCCGCGCGTCCGCCACGGAGGCCGTGCTCGAAGGCGCCATGCCGACCCCGGAGACGGCCGATGCCGCCGCCGAATCGCTCGCGGCCGAGATCCATCCGATCGTCGACGTCCGCTCGACCGCCGACTATCGCCGGGTCGTCGCGGCTCGCGCGCTCCATCGGATGATCCGCGACGCCGGCGGCTGGTAGGCCGGGGAGGGTGACGAACGCCGACCCGGACCCGCTCAACGGTGTCCGGCCCGGTGGCCGTCGCTCGTTCTGGCTGCGCGAGGCCCTGGCCGCCGAGCCCGCGACCCTCGCCGCGGACGTCGCGGCGCCGCCGTTCGCCGGCCGGGTGTCCGTGGACGTCGCGATCCTCGGCGGGGGTTACACGGGCCTGTGGACCGCGCTCAGGATCCGTGAGCTGGAGCCGGCGGCTCGGGTCGTGATCGTCGAACAGGATCTGTGCGGCTCCGGGCCGTCCGGGAGGAACGGCGGCTTCGTCACCGGCTGGTGGGACGAGCTGCCGGGCCTGATCCGATCGTTCGGCGAGAGCGAGGCGCTGCGGACCGCGCGCGCCCTCGATGGCGCGATCGGCTCGATCGGGCCGTGGGCGGCGGCCAACGGCGTGGAGGCGGATCTCGTCGAGTCCGGGTTCCTGCAGGTCAGCGCGGCGCCTGCCCAGGACGACGCCTGGCTCGAGGCGGCCGAGGCCTGCGCCCGCCTCGGGGAAGGCGATCGCTGGCGCGCGCTGTCCGCCTCCGAGGTGGCAGATCGTGCACGATCCCCGGTCTTCCGGGGCGGCGCCTTCATGCCCGGCGCCGCGATCGTTCAGCCCGCCCGGCTCGCCCGCGGGCTCCGGCGGGTCGCGCTCGCACACGGCGTCGTCATCCACGAGCGAACGACCGCGACCCTCCCGGCGGACTTACCGCGACGCGCCGCCGGCGCCGCGAGCGGTCCGATCGCGATCGCGACGACCTCCGCAGAGGGCGCCGGCATCCTCGAGGCCGACCAGGTCGTCGTCGCCACGAACGCCTGGGCGGCGGGCTGGCGACCCGTCGCTCGCCGGCTCCTGAACTGGTCGAGCTACGTCGTCCTGACCGAGCCGATCCCCGACCGGCTCGCCGAGATCGGCTGGATCGGCGGCGAGGGGATCGCAGACGCGAGGTTCACCCTCCACTACGCACGGACGACGCCCGACGGCCGGATCGCGCTCGGCGGTGGCGGTGGCAGGGCCGGCTGGGGCGGACGGATCGGGCGCGCGTTCACGCATGACGCGGGTGCGGCCCGCCGTGCGGCCGAGGGTCTTCGGCGGTGGTTCCCGAGCCTCGCCGACGTCCGGATCGAGGACGCCTGGGGCGGCCCGATCGACATCACCGACGACCACCGCGTCTGGTTCGGGACGCGTCCCGGCGGCCGGATCCATCACGGGTTGGGCTATTCCGGGAACGGGGTGGGGCCGGCCGTTCTCGGCGGCCGGATCCTCGCCGCCCTGGCGACCGGCCGGGCCCGCGACGACGAGGCGGCCAGCCTGCCGATCGTCGGCGACGGGGCGACGCCGCGGGCGTTCCCACCGGAACCGCTGCGGGGCGTCGGCGCCCGCGTGTTCCGCGAGGCGACGGCCCGCCGCGAGCGAGCGGAGGAGGCCGGTCGAGAACCCTCGCGGCTCGTCCGTGAGATCTCGCGGATCCCGCGCCGCCTCGGCTACCACCTCGGCCCGGACTGACCCTACGATGACCCGATGATCGAGATCGCCGGTCCACCGGTCCCGGGCGTCGACGAGATCCTGACGCCGGACGCCCTCGCGTTCCTCGCTGATCTCCAGGGGACGTTCGGGCCGCGCCGGGACGCGCTGCTCCAGGCCAGGCGCGATCGACAGGCGGCGATCGACGACGGCGCAGACCTCGACTTCGATCCGGCGACCGCCGACCTCCGGGCCGCGGCCTGGACGGTCCCGCCGGCACCGGCCGACTTCGACGATCGGCGGGTCGAGATCACCGGCCCAGCCGAGCCGAAGATGATGATCAATGCCCTCAATTCGGGGGCCAGGGTCTTCATGGCCGACCTCGAGGACGCGCTGAGCCCGACGTGGGCGAACGTGATCGGGGGTCAGGTCGCCCTCCGCGACGCCGTCCGTGGCGAGCTCGCGTTCACCAGCCCGGAGGGCAAGGCGTACCGGGTGGGGGAGCGGCCGGCACAGCTCGTCGTCCGGCCGCGCGGCTGGCACCTCGAGGAACGGCATCTGACCCTCGATGGACGGCGCGTCAGCGCATCGCTGGTCGACGCCGGGCTCTATCTCTTCCACAACGGTGCGGAGCGGATCCGGCGCGGGACCGCGCCCTATCTCTACCTGCCGAAGCTCCAGTCGGGCGCGGAGGCCGGGCTCTGGCACGACGTGTTCGTCCGGTCCGAGGAGCGGCTCGGGCTTCCGCCGGGTTCGATCCGGACGACCGTCCTCATCGAGACGATCCACGCCGCGTTCCAGATGGACGAGATCCTCCACGCGCTCGGGCCGTACGCCGCCGGCCTCAACGCGGGTCGCTGGGACTACCTGTTCAGCTGCATCAAGACGTTCCGCGGCCGGCCGAACCGGGTCCTCCCGGAGCGCGCCCAGCTGACGATGACGACGCCGTTCATGCGCGCCTATACCGAGCTGCTCGTCCGGACGTGCCACCGCCGCGGCGCCCACGCGATCGGCGGGATGGCCGCGTTCATCCCGTCCCGCCGCGACCCCGTCGCCAACGAAGCCGCGATGACGAGGGTCCGCGAGGACAAGGTCCGCGAGTCGAGCGACGGCTTCGACGGGACGTGGGTCGCGCATCCGGACCTCGTGCCGCTCGCGACCGAGATCTTCGACGGCGTCCTCGGCGAGCGGCCGAACCAGAAGGACCGCGGTCGCGACGAGGTCCACGTCGGCGCCGCGGAGCTCCTCGACTTCGCGGTGCCGGGCGGACGGGTGACCGAGAACGGCGTCCGGCTCAACGTCTCGGTCGCGCTCCAGTACCTCGACGCCTGGCTCGCCGGCAACGGCGCCGCGGCGATCAACAACCTGATGGAGGATGCGGCGACCGCGGAGATCTCCCGGTCCCAGCTGTGGCAGTGGCGGGTCGGCCGGGCGCAGATGGAGGACGGCCGGCTGGTCGACGCCGGCCTGTACGCGGCGATCCGCGACGAGGAGCTCGCCGCCCTCGGCGGCCCGGCCGGCGGCAACGGCCATCTCGGCGACGCCGCCGAGGTGCTGGACGGACTCGTCCTCGACGACACCTTCACCGAGTTCCTGACGATCCCGGCCGGCGCGCTGCTCGACTGAATGCCCGCCCTCGCGACGCGCCTGATCGGGCCGGCGATGGCGGTCATCGCGTTCGTCCTCTACTGGTGGATCGGGCCGAACCAGACCTCGACCGATCCGTACCTGCCGCTCGCCGATGCCTGGCTTCACGGCAGCGCGACGCTCGACGCCTACGAATACACGTGGCTCGAGATGGCGCTCTACCACGGCCAGTGGTTCGTCCCGTTCCCGCCGACCGCGACCGTGGCGGTCCTGCCGTTCGTCGCGATTCTCGGCCAGACGTTCGACACCGGCCTGACCTCGGCGATCGCCGGCGCCATCGGCGTGTGGCTGATGTGGGGCCTCGTCCTCCAGCTCGGTGCGTCGCGCCGGACGGCGTTCTTCCTGACCGCCACGTGGGCCGTCGGCTCCGAGGTCTTCTGGGCGTCGGCCGTCGGGGGGACGCACCTCTTCCCCGAGACGCTGGCCGCGACGCTCCTCATCGCCGTCCTTCGCCTCGCCCTCGCCGGCCGGGCGCCGTTCGCGGCCGGGCTGCTCCTGGGCCTCGCGGTCGGAGCCCGGCTGCCGGTCGTGTTCGCCCTGCCGCTCGTGGTCGGGCTGTACGTCGGGCTCCCGACCCGGCCGCACCGGCCCGATCGCGAGCAGATCGCGCGGACGGCCTCGATCGGTCTCGGTCTGCTCGGCCCCGCGCTCGGAATCGCGGGCTACAACGCGGTCCGCTTCGGGTCGCCGTTCGAGTTCGGGTACGGGCTGATCACGTCACGCGACGGCGAGTCGGTCCTCTCGGAGCCGTGGTACACGCACGGGATCATGTCGCCGCTCTACATCCCGCGCGGCCTGTTCGCGATGCTCGGCCGGCAGTGGGACTTCGTCGACGAGTTCCCGTGGCTCCACCCGACCTGGGCCGGCCAGGCGGTGACGTTCACGACGCCGCTCCTCGGTTGGCTCGTTCGCTCGCCGATCCGCGATCCGCTGGTCGCCTACGCCCTGGGTTCGGCCGGGCTGATCCTGCTGATCGACCTGATGCACGGCGAGACCGGCTACGCCCAGTTCGGATACCGGTTCGTCGTCGACGCGCTGCCGCTTCTGTGGCTCGTCCTGGCCCGGGTCTTCCGCGCCGGCGTCGGCCGCGGCGCGGTGATCGCGGGCCTCGCGGGGATCGCGGCGTTCGCCTACGGCATGACCGCGATCTACGGGTTCAACTACGTAGGCACGTGATCGCCTGACCGGGGCTGGGCGCCCGGCCGCGCGCCTCGACCCGCCCGTCCCGCCCCTCGCGCCCTGCGCCCGACGCGCGCCGGCCGGCGCCGAGCCGAGCCCCATCCGCGGCCGATTTCTTGCATTCAGGCGACACCCGCCTACGGGTCGCGCTCCAGTCCGTCGCGCGGGCGGCCATCACGCACGAACGGCGGCGGAACGTTCGGCTCGGTAGGCGAGGCTCGCCTGACCGCAAGAGATTTCGCGCCGCGGCCGTCACGCGTAGGCGACAGTCGCCTACGCGCAAGAATCTGAGCCGGGCCCGGGCCATGGCGGGGCCCCGCCACCTCCGCCGCCGAATCTTTGTCCAGCGACTTGACAAAGAAGCCTGGATGTCGCACTTTGTCCATCGACTGGACGAAGTCGGCGCGGAGGAGCGCCGACCGCCCGGTGAGGAGGCACACCCGGCCGATGGCGCTCCCGACCAAGGCGACCCATCAGCAGACTCGCGTCCACAACGAGCGGCTCGTCGTCCGTACCCTGTACGACCTCGGGCCGATCAGCCGCGCCGAGGTCGCCCGCCTCACCGGTCTCACCCGGACGACCGTCTCGGACGTCGTCACGACCCTCCTCGACGACGGCGTCGTCCGCGAGATCGGCCGCGGCCCGTCGAGCGGCGGCAAGGCCCCGATCCTGCTCGAGGTCGACGACGACGCCCGGTTGGTCGTCGGCCTCGATCTCGGCGAGGAGCATTTCGCCGGATCCCTGGTCAACCTCCGCGGCGACATCCGCCGCACGGTCGAGCTCGCGGTCGACGGTCGTGACGGGGACGCCGCGCTCGCCCTCGTGTTCGATCTCCTCGACCGGCTCCTCGACGGCACGACCGCCCCGCTCCTGGGAATCGGGATCGGGACCCCGGGCCTCGTCGACTCGCGGACCGGCACGATCCGCCGGGCGGTCAACCTCGATTGGCGCGACCTGCCGCTCGGCGAGATCGTCGCCGAGCGCTACACGGTCCCGGTCAACGTCGCGAACGACTCGCAGGCCGCTGCGCTCGCCGAGTACACGTACGCCGGCGGCGACCGCGTCCCGAACCTGATCGCGATCCGCGTCGGGCGGGGCGTCGGCGCCGGCCTGATCCTGCGCGGCGCGCTGTTCCAGGGTGACGGCTCGGGCGCCGGCGAGATCGGGCACGTCGTCGTCGACGACGACGGGGCACTCTGCCGCTGCGGTCGGACGGGCTGTCTCGAGACCGTCGCCGGGATGCGCGCCATCGAGGCACGCGCCGCCTCGGTCACCGGCCGGCCGACGGACCTCGCCGCCGTCCGAACGGCGCTCGAAGCCGGCGAGGCCTGGGCGACCGCGATTGCCGACGACGCCGGCGGCGCGCTCGGCCGGGCGATCGCCGGGCTGATCGGCGCGCTGGACGTCCGCCGGATCGTGCTCCTCGGCCCGGTCACCGACCTGGGCCAGGTGTGGCTGTCCGCGGTCCGTCGCGAAGCCACCAGTCGCGCCCTCGCCCTGCTCGCCGACGACATCGAGATCGCCGTCGCCCGCCCGACCACGAACGTCGTCATCCGCGGCGCGTCGGCCCTGCTCGTCGCCCGCGAGCTCGGCCTGAGCCTGGTCCGATGACGTCGACGAAGACCACCGGACCCGGCGCGGATCGCGCGGCCACCCCTCCCGGCCTGCGCGTCGGGGTCGACATCGGCGGCAGCAAGATCGCCGTCCTCGTCGTCGACGGGGACGGCACCGTCTGCGCGCGGCGCAATGTGCCGACGGCCTCGGCCGAGCCGGACGAGGCGATCGCCCAGATCGCGGCCGTCATCCGCGAGGCGGTCGCGGAGGCCGGTGCGACGATGGCCGACGTCGAGGCGGTCGGGCTCGGCGTCCCCGGCCGGGTGGACAGCGCGACCGGCGACGTGACGTTCGCGGTCAACCTCGGTTGGCAGCACCTGCCGCTCGGGCGGCGGCTGGCGACGGCCCTCGGGGTCACCTGCATCGTCGAGAACGACGTGCGGGCGGCGGCCGTCGGCCTGCACCGCGCGGCGCCCTTCGGCCCGACCGACGACCTCGTGTACCTCGGGATCGGGACCGGCATCTCGGCCGGGGTCGTCCTCGATGGCCGGCTCCATCGCGGGGTCCGCGGGCTCGCCGGCGAGATCGGCCACGTCGTGCTCGATCCCGATGGCGCGCCCTGCGCCTGCGGGCTGCATGGCTGCTTCGAGACGATCGCGGCCGGCGCGGGGATCGCCCGGGCCGCCCGCGAAGCCGTCGCCTCGGCCGTATCGAGCGGCGAGCCCACCTCCCTGTCCTCCGTCGCCGACCCGACCGCCGCCGATGTCTTCGCCGCCGCCGCGGCCGGAGACCTCGCCGCCGGCCGGATCGTCGACCGCGCCGCCGCGGCGATCGCCCGGATGGTCCACGAGCTCGTCCTTGCCTACGACGTCGAGCTCGTCGTCATCGGCGGCGGGATCAGCCGTGCCGGCCATCCGCTCCTCGAGCGGGTGCAGGCCGGCCTCGACCGGATCGGAGCGCCGTCGCCTTTCGCGGCGGAGCTCCTGGCCGAGACCGACGTACGTCTCGTCGGTTCGGACCATGACGTCGGGACCCGCGGGGCGATCGCCCTGCTGGGGCCGGACACGAAGGGGGTGGTCGCACGCGAAGCCGTCGGTTGAGGGAACCGGGCCGCGCGGCGGCCGACCGCGATCTTGCGGAGTCCATTTCGAGGAGGAGCACACCGGTGAAGCTGAAGCGAACCCTGACCATGGCCCTCGCGACGAGCCTGTTGTTCGTCGCCTGCAACTCGGCGGCGTCGCCGTCGCCGTCCAGCGCGCCCCCGAGCACCCCGCCGGCGTCGACCGCACCGGCATCGGCCGGGACGTCGAGCGCCCCCGCGTCGGTCGCCCCGAGCGCCCTGCCGGTCGACCCGGCCGAGGCCGTCATCCCGAACGTCGAGGCGAATGCCGAGATCACGTTCTGGACGTTCTACCTCTCCCCGACCTTCGACCAGTACATCAAGGACACGATCGCCCGCTTCGAGGGAACGTATCCGGGCGTCAAGGTCACCTGGGCCGACCACCAGGCCACGTTCCAGGACGACCTGAAGAACGCCTTCGCCGCCGGCAACGCACCGGACGTCATCAACCTCTCGGTCAGCGAGGGCTGGGTCTCGGACTACGCGACCAAGAACCTCCTGCTCAACCTGGATGACAAGGTCCCCCAGGCCGTCAAGGACATCTACTTCCCGGGCCTCTGGAAGGAACAGCTCGTCGATGGCAAGAACTACCAGTTCCCCTGGTACCAGGGCCTGAACATCGAGCTGATCAACAAGCGCCTGTTCGAGAAGGCCGGTCTCGACCCGGCCAACTTCCCGAAGACGATCGACGGCATCCCGGACCTGTGCAAGACCCTCAAGGAGAAGGCGTCGACCGTCTGCGACATCCGCCTCACGGTCAACGACCTGATCTCCCAGATGGTCTACGAGGGCAATGTCAAGCCGATCAGCGATGACGGCAAGACCTTCACGTTCGACTCGCCGGAGGCGGTCGCGTGGCTCCAGACGTACGTCGACATGGTCAAGGCCGGAACGGTCGACAACACCGCCCTGACCACCACCGACGACCGGACCGGGCTCCTGCTCTTCTCGGCCGGCCAGGCGCCGTTCTACGCGACGGGCCCGAACCTGATCCGCGACGTCAAGGCCAACAACGCCCAGCTGTACGCCGACCTGGCGACGGCTCCCGCGCCGCTCGGCAAGTCGAACGTCACGGGCAAGGGCCTGATGAGCATCTCCGTCAAGGCCGACACGAAGTTCCCGAACGCGTCGATGGCTCTCGCCCAGTTCTTCACGAACCCGCGGAGCATGGTCGCATTCGCCAAGCAGGTGTCGATCTACCCGTCGTCACCGGAAGCCTTCAAGGATCCGTTCTTCTCGTCCGCTCCGGCCGCGATCGAGGACAGCGCCCGGCCGCTCGCCGGGGGCATCATCGCCACCTACGCGGACATCGTCCCGACCATCCCGAAGAAGGCCGACGTCAACCAGATCGTCCTCAAGGCGATCGAGTCGGCGCTGTTCGGCGACAACCCGGTGCCGGCCCAGCAGGCGCTGACCGATGCCGTGAAGCAAGCCAACGAGTTGATCAAGTAATCCCCACGTAGTCACCGGCGTGTCTGCGGCCCGCTCTGACCTCCCCCCGGGGCGGGCCGCCCACGCTTCCAGCACGGATCGATGAGATGACCCGACGCTTCCGCGCAACTCCATACCTCTTTCTCTTTCCTGCGGTCGCGCTGATCGGCGTCTTCGTCGTCTACCCGATCGTCGCCGTCATCTACTACTCGTTCACCGACTACGACATCGTCCGGCCGCCCGTCTGGATCGGCCTCGGCAACTACGCCAAGGTCTTCGCCGACAAGACGTTCTGGCTGGCCCTCACCCACTCGCTCATCTACCTGGTCGTGACCCCGATCCTGATCACGCTCTCGATCGGGCTCGCGATCGTCGTCAACCGCAAGCTGCGCGGGATCACGATCTACCGCGCCCTGTACTTCGTCCCGGCCGTCAGCGGCTCGATCGCGATCGGGTTGTCGTGGCGATTCCTGTTCGACCGGACCGGGTTCATCAACTCGATCCTCCAGTCGCTCGGGATCATCCACGAGCCGATCCAGTGGCTGGCCACGCCGAGCCTCGTCCTGCCGATCGCGATGCTGCTCACGATCTGGGCCGGCATCGGCTACTACTCGGTCATCTTCCTGGCCGGGCTCCAGAACATCCCCGAGGAGCTCTACGACGCCGCCCGGATCGACGGCTGCAACGACCTCCAGAAGCACTGGCACGTGTCGCTGCCCGGCCTCCGCCCGCAGATCGTGTTCGTCGGGGTGATCTCGTCGCTGGCCGCCCTCAAGGTCTTCGACGAGATCTACGTCCTGACCAACAAGACCGGCGGCATCCTCGATTCGGGGGTGACGATGGTCTTCTACCTGTGGCGCCAGGCCTTCCAGCTCCAGCACGCGGGCTACGCCGCGGCGATCGCGATCGTCCTGCTCGCGCTGACGCTCGTGTTCTCGATGGTCAACGTCCGGCTCCTCGAGCGCCAGGACGCCGACCGATGAGCGCGCTCGACGTCGCCCGCGATCGGCCGGCCGTCGGGCCGGGCCCGACCGACGAGGCCGCGGCCGTGGCGGGCCGGGTCCGGCGGGCGCGCCGCCGGCGCCGCCAGGTCGCGAGCAACGCGGCGTGGTACGTGATCCTGACCGCGTTCGCCCTGATCACGGTCTTCCCGTTCCTGTGGATGCTGCTCTCGTCGCTGAAGGGCCCGCTCGACCCGATCGCGTCGGTTCCACCGCAGCTGATCCCGGCCCACCCGACGCTCGACAACTACACCCGGGTCCTGGCCAGCCTGCCGATCCTGACGTTCTTCCAGAACAGCATCGTCGTCGCGGTGCTCGTCACCGGCCTCAACGTCCTCGTGTCGGCGATGGCCGCCTACCCGCTGGCGAAGATGCGGTTCCGCGGTCGCGAGGCGATCTTCTACCTGCTCCTCGCGACGCTCATCGTGCCGGCCCAGCTGACCTACATCCCGAGCTTCATCCTCGCGGTCAACGTCTTCCACTACTACGACAGCCTGCCGTCGGTGATCCTGCCGGGGCTCGCGAGCGCCTTCAACATCTTCCTGATGCGCCAGGCGTTCCGCGGCGTCCCCAACGACCTGATCGACGCCGCGCGGGTCGACGGGGCAGGGGAGTGGCGGGTCTGGTGGCAGATCCTCCTCCCGATCGTCCGGCCGTCGATGGCCGCGGTCGCGATCTTCACGTTCGTCACGTCGTGGAACGACTTCCTGTGGCCGTCGCTCATGCTCCACACCC
>DATNBW010000301.1:0-4814 GCA_035607275.1 Verrucomicrobiia bacterium
GACGAGCACGACGCGGCCGTCGCGGCGATCAGCCACCTTCCGCTCGTCGTGTCGGTGGCCCTGGTCGAGGCGATGGCCGCCCAGCCCGATTGGCCGACCGCCCGCGATCTCGCCGCCGGTGGCTGGGCGGGGATCACCCGGCTCGCCCGCGGTGACGCGACGATGGGGGCCGGGATCCTCGCCACGAACGGCGCGGCCACGGCCGATCGGCTCCGGGCGCTGCGGTCCGTGATCGACGACTGGCTCGGCCTGCTCGGCGACGGTGCCACCGATGGCGACGGCGCCGCCGATCCCGAGGTCCTGCGGGCGCGTCTGGCTGCCGCCCGCGAGCTGGCCATGGCCACGGAGCCGGGCACACCGGACGGGGTCGCCTCCGGCCCGCGATCCGGCGCCGGATGAGCGACGAGCTCGTCCTCGTGGTCCCGACGGCGTCGGTGATCGCCGAGCTGGGCGGCGGCGCGGCCTGGCTCGGGATCCGGGCGACGGGTGCGGCGGACCTCGCGGACCTCATCCGACGGGAGGGCACCTACCGCTCGCGGGCCGCGATGGAGGCCGATCCCTCGTGGAAGCAGGTGATCCCGTACCCGGTCCTCCGCGACGGCGACGACTGGTACCTGATGCGCCGGACGAAGGCGGGCGGCGACGCCCGGCTCCACGACCGCTACTCGATCGGGGTCGGCGGTCACGTCAACCCCGAGGACGGCGCCCTCGACGGCGACCTGACGACCGCCCTCCGACGGGAGTGGCACGAGGAGCTCGTCGTCGACTTCGTCCCCGAGTTCCGGTTCGTCGGCCTGCTCAATGACGACACGACGCCCGTCGGCCAGGTCCACCTCGGCCTCGTCTACGAGGGCGATGCGGCCGGTCGGCCCGTGGCCATCCGCGAGACGGACAAGCTCAGCGGCAGGTTCGTCGCGTCCGCTGCGGTGGCCGAGGTGAGCGATCGGCTCGAGACGTGGAGCCGGATCGCGTTCGAATGGCTCGAGGGCCGCGTCGCGCTACGATGACCGCAGGAGGTCGTCGGTGAACCACCGTCTCGATCACCGCCGGATCGTTGCGGCGGGTCTCCTGTCGCTGGCAGGCCTCGTGCTGGCCGTCGTCCCGATCCGGGCCGCGAGCCCAGGCGCCGTCGTCGTGCTCCCCGCGTCCGGCGAGGTCGACGCGGTGATGGCCGACACGATCGTCAATGGCCTCGAATCGGCCGCGGCGTCCGGCGCGGCGGCCGTCGTGATCCGCCTGGACACGCCGGGCGGGAGCATCACGGTCACCCAGCAGATCGTGTCGGCGCTCCTGAGCGCGAAGGTCCCGACGATCGTGTGGGTCGCCCCGGCCGGAGGCTATGCCGCGAGCGCCGGAACGTTCATCACGATGGCCGCGAACCTATCGTGGATGGCGCCCGGGACGCGGATCGGGGCGGCGTCGCCGATCGACGGGTCCGGCCAGGACATCCCGGGCACGCTGGGGGTCAAGATCCGGAACGATGCGATCGCCTGGATGACGTCGATCGCCCAGGTCCGCCACCGGCCGGTCGACTGGGCCGCATCGACCGTGTCGGCGGCTCGCTCCTCGTCGGCCGAGGAAGCCGTCTCGCTCGGCGCGGTCGACGGGATCGCGGCGACGATCCAGGATGTCGTCGCGGCGGCCAACGGACGGACGGTCCAGGTCGGGGGCCGCGACGTCGTCCTCGCCCTGACCGGGGCCCCGGTCGAGGAGGCGCCGAACAACCCGCTCGGCGGGATCCTGCGCCTCCTGGTCGATCCGAACATCGCGTTCCTGCTGTTCACGATCGGCGCGCTCGCCCTCCTGTTCGAGCTCCAGAACCCGAACCTCCTGACGGGCATCTTCGGGGTCGTCGCCATCGCCCTCGCGGCGATCGGCTTCGTCAACCTGCCGACCGACCTGATCGGGTTGCTCCTCGTCTCGATCGGGCTGGTCCTCTTCGCGCTCGAGCCGGCGATCCCGAGCCACGGCCTGCTCACGATCGGCGGCGCGATCGCGTTCGTGGTCGGCGGCTTCGCGCTCTACAGCCAGGCCGGCCAGTTCGGGCCGGCGGTCCGCGTGGCGGTGCCGCTCCTCGTCGTCGCCGTCGTGACCGCGGCCGGGTTCGGGCTGCTGATCACGACGACCGCGATCCGGACGCGGCGAATGGCCGCGCCGGGCCACGTCCAGCCGGCATCGCTCGCCGCCGGGACGATCGGCGAGGTCCGCCGGCCGCTCGAGCCGCTCGGCTCGATCTACGCCGGTGGGGAGGAATGGTCGGCCCGGACCGCCGACGACCGGCCGCTGCCGCGCGGCACGCCGGTCCACGTCGTCGGCACCGAGGGCCTGACCGTCCTCGTCGAGCCGGAGCCGGGCGGACTACGCTGAACGCCCACACCTGAAGGAGTCTTCGTGGAAGCCCCCGTCGTCGCTCTCGCGGTCGTCGTCTTCATCGGCGTCGTCCTGCTCGCCATCCTGTACCTGTCGGTCCGGGTCGTTCAGCAGTACGAGAAGATGCTCGTCTTCCGGCTCGGCAAGACGAACGAGCAGATGGTCCGCGAGCCGGGCCTCCGGTTCCTCGTCCCGGTCATCGACCGGCCCGTCAAGGTCGACATCCGCGAGCAGTTCATCGAGGTCCCGAGTCAGACGACGATCACGAAGGACAACGCCCCGATCAACGTCGACTTCCTGATCTACTGGCGGATCGTCGATCCGCTCCGGAGCGTCGTGAACGTGGCCAACTTCGCGGGCGCCCTGCAGGGCGTCGCGACCACGACCCTGCGGGCCGTCATCGGCGACATCTCCCTCGACGAGGTCCTCTCGAAGCGCGACCAGATCAACGAGCTCCTGCGGGTCAAGCTCGACGAGCAGACCGAGCGCTGGGGCGGCAAGGTCACGACGGTCGAGATCCGCGAGATCATCCCGCCGCGCGACGTCCAGGACGCGATGAACCGCCAGCTCACCGCCGAGCGGACGCGGCGCGCCGTCGTGACCGAGTCCGAGGGCAATCGCCAGGCGGCGATCAACGTGGCCGAGGGCCAGAAGCAGTCCGAGATCCTCAAGGCCGAGGGCGAGCGCCAGGCGGCGATCCTGCGCGCCGAGGGCTTCAGTCAGGCGCTGACCCGGATCTACGGCGCGGCGGCCGGGATCGACGAGAAGACGATGGCCCTCCAGTACCTCGAGGCGCTCAAGGCGCTCGGGGCCAGCCCGTCGACGAAGTTCATCATCCCGACCGAGTTCACGAAGCTGCTCGAGCCGATCGCCGGCTACGTCGGGCGGGGCATGGCGGCGGGCTCGTCGGCATCGTCCGGCGGGTCGGCGTCCGGCGGATCGGCGGTCGACGGGGGCGGCGCGGCGTCGCGGTGATCGGCCGCGGCGCCACGAAGCTCCTCGAGGCCCCGCGCGTCGGGCCCGAGGAAGCGGGTCTCAAGGGCGCCGTCGACGCACTCGGCGGCGAGGTCATCCGGCTCCGCTCGCGCGACGGCCTGAAGCTGACCGCGCGTTGGCTGCCGTCCGAAGTCGGGCCGGTCGCCGGTGACGACGGCCCCGGCGGGCCGTCCTGGCGCCCGGACCCGTACGAGGCGATCCTGCTCCTCCACGGCTGGACGGGCTCGGTCGCACCGGACCTCGTCGAGGAGGGGCCGACCCTGCGCCGGACGGCCGGCGTCCTCGGGCTCGACTTCCGCGGCCATGGCGGCTCGGACGACGCTCCGACCACGTTCGGGCTGCACGAGATCGAGGACGTGGCGGGCGCCCTCGCCTGGCTCGGCGAGCGCGGGATCCGGCGGGTGGCGTTCGTGGGCTCGTCGATGGGCGGAATCGTGGCGATCGCCTCGATCGTCGTCCTCGGCGACGGCACGCTCGCCCAGGCCGACCTCGACCCGACCGCGCCCGCCGCGGCCGTCGAGGCGCCCCGGCCGCGGATCGTGGCGGCCGTCGCCGAGTCGGTCGCGCCCGATCTCCGGATCCCGATCGCCAACCGGATGGGATTGCCGATCGGCGGGCCGCTGCGCCGGGCGTTCGCCGGGCGGATGTTCGGCGCCGCGGGACGGCGGGTCGGCGGCGACCTGCGGGCGACGGAGCCGCGCCGGATGATCGGCCTGGTCGAGCCCGTGCCCCTCCTCCTGATCCACGGCGCCGCCGATCGCACGGTCCCGCCGGCCGACGGACGGCGCCTGGCGGCCCTCGCCGGCCCGACCGCCGAGCATTGGGAGGTGCCCGGCGCCGGTCACGGCGGGGCGCGCCGGGCGGCGCCGGCGCCATGGGACGAACGGGTATCGGCCTTCCTCCGATCGGGGTTCTCCGGCGCCCGGGAGGCGGTGCCTATAATCCACGCGTCGGGGGAGCCGACAGCGGAATCCGACCCCCAGGGACCTGAAGGAGACTGATGGCGGCCAAGATCCTCGTCGTCGACGACGATCCGAACGTCCAGCGCCTGCTCCAGTACACGCTGAGGCAGGAAGGCTACGAGGTCATCATCGCCGCGGACGGCGCCGAAGGGTTCCGGCTGTGGGGGGCCGAATCGCCCGACCTGATCCTTCTCGACGTGATGCTGCCCAAGCTCGACGGGTACCAGGTCGCGACGAAGATCCGGACCGAGGAGGGCACGACCGGGCACGTCCCGATCATCATGCTCACCGCCGAGCGTGAGGTCGAGCAGAAGGTCCGCGGCCTGCGCGCCGGCGCCGACGACTACCTGATCAAGCCGTTCCATCCGGCCGAGCTGATGGCCCGGATCAAGAGCCTCCTCGCCCGGTTCGCGCCGCACGAGACGCTCGTCGGGCGACCGCCCCTCGGCCGCGTCCTCGCGCTCTACGGGGCAAAGGGCGGCGTGG
>DATNBW010000305.1:0-38150 GCA_035607275.1 Verrucomicrobiia bacterium
GGGACCGTGTGGTCCTTCTCGCCGGACACGATCAGCAAGGGGCCGCGCTTGGGGTTGGTGGAATCGACCTTCGCCTCGGTCCACGGATTGACGTTGGCGAACGCGGCCTGGAAGAGGGGCCCGCCCGGTGCCGGGACCGCGTACGTGTCGTACAGCTCGCGAGCCTCGTCCTCGCTCACGGCGTTGGCGAACGCGTAGCGGAACTGGTCGTAGGTGAGGGGCACGGCGCGTCCGCGGTTGAGCGGGTTGGCGAGGACCGGCGAGGCCGAGCGGAGCGCGGAGATCGGCAGCGGAAGGACGCCCCGGAACGGCGCCGGGTCGATCGCGACCGACGCCGCGGACAGCCCGCGTCCGGCGAGGATCTGGGTCATCAGGCCGCCGAACGAATGACCGACGACGGCCGGCTTGACCGTCAGGGTCCGGATCACGGAATCGAGGTGATCGGCGACGTCCCGGATCGACTTCCCGGCGAGGACCTCGGGATGTGCGTTCGCCTCGGCGACGGTTTCCGGATCGTCCGGCCAGCCGGGCGCGACAGTCGCGTAGCCGGCGTCCTCGAACCGGCTGCGCCAGCGATCCCAGCTGTTCGGCAGGAGCCAGAGCCCGTGGACGAACACGACCGGCGCACGACCCGATGTGTTGGCAGCCTCGACCTGCTGCGCTTCGTGGTCGGTGATCCCGGTCATGGCGTCCTCCTGCGCGGAACGGACGCACATGATCCTCTCCTGTCGGGCAGCCGACAAGACGCGATTCCCGAGCAACAGGCTCCCGGCCCGCACGTCACCCGGGCAGCGAGCCGTCGAGGCTGCACCGTCCGGTGCGGCGGCGGTTCGGGAGGGAGCTCCGATGAGATCCGCCCTGCGTCGCGCCATGGTCGCGGCGCTCCTGTTTGCCTTCGTCTCGGTCGGGTCGGTGTCCGCCGCGCCCGGCTCGAGCGGCGACCACGCCAAGCTGTACGACGTGTCGCTCGGCGATTCGCTCGCGGCCGGCGTCCAGCCGATCGGCGATCCCGCCGACCTCTATCGAACCGACGCCGGCTACGCCGAGCAGCTGCTCGCGATCGCCCAGGCTCGAAGTCCGAAGGTCGCCCTCGTCAAGCTCGGCTGCCCGGGCGAGACGACCACCACCCTGATCGCGGGCGGGATCTGCTCCTATGCCCATGGCTCGCAGCTCGACGAGGCCGTCTCGTTCCTGCGGGCCCATCGCGGGCAGGTCGCGTTCGTCACGATCGACATCGGCGCCAACGACTTCCCCTGCCAGGCGGCGGAGTGCGTCCCCGCCGGCGCTGCCGCGATCCAGGCCAACCTGCCGGGGATCCTCACTGCGCTCCGCGCGGCGGCCGGCCCGGACGTGCCGATCGTGGGCATGACGATCTACAACCCCTTCCTGGCGCTCTGGTTCAGCGGTCCCGAGGGACAGGCGTACGCCCGGGCCAGCGCCAGCCAGCTGCTCGGACCGGTGAACGGCCTCCTGCGCGCCATCTATGAGGGCTCGGGCGACGGTGTCGCCGACATCGAGCGCGCCTTCTCCTCGAACGACTTCGACACGCTCGTCAGCCTTCCCGGCGCGGGGACCGTCCCGCTCAACGTCGCCCGGATCTGCATGTGGACCTGGGTCTGCGCTCCGGCACCGTACGGGCCAGACAACCACGCCAATGCCGAGGGCTACGGAGTCATCGCCCGGGCATACGCGGACGTGCTCGGGCTCTGAGACGGGTTCGGACGCCCGGGCTCTCCCGTCCGGGCTCTCCCGTCCGGGAGCTCCCGTCCGGGCGCAGGCCCGGAGACCCGAGTCGACGGCGGCGATGCGAGGCATCGCCGCCGTCGCCGTGTCTCCCTCCCGGGACGAACCGATCCGCGGTGTCCGGCCTCCCGTCGGGCGGTCAGGGCGCGCACCTGATCAGCCGGTTGCGGCCCGCCTGGACGGGGTGGGCCGGGTCTCGTGCCGGTGCATCTCGCCGAGCAGGCGCCGGCCGTCTCCGACGGCCTGCGGATCGGTGCGTGCGAGCCGGTGCTCCTCCGCGCTCATGAGAGACCACAGCCGCGGGTGCACGTCGCGCAGCCGCGGCTCGGCCCGGTAGCGATCCGCCAGGTCGACGACGAAGGCGGCGTAACGAGCCTCCGGTCGAAGGTCGGCCAGGTGCCGTTCGCACCCGGGAATGAAGTCGACGCCGATCTTGACCCGACCGAAGAACGCGCCGACGTTCTCGGCCGCCTCATCCCATCCCTGGGAGTGGCCGCCCCGCCGAAGCAATGGCGCGTTCGATGTGAAGACCGCGATGACGACACCGTCGATCTCGTTCGCGGACAACCGCCCACCGAACGTCACGTAGTCGTTCGTGGCGTGACGGCGGTCGACGATCCGGATCTCGCCCCACGTGAATGCGCGATCGAGGATCGGGAGCGGCGTCGACCGCGTGATCCGCTCGCGCCGGCCGACGCCGTCACGGCTGACCCAGTACTCGACGGCCTCGGGGTCGTAGTGGGTCAGCTCGGGTCGCTCGCGGAGCGCGACGAGGAGCGCGGCCGGCCCGGGCGCATCGGGCAGATCGGGGTGGACGAGGAATCCGAACCCGGCGAGCCATCGCGACGCATCCTCCGGCGTCGGTACCGGGCTCGCCGGGTCCGCGGCGGCAGTTGCTCGGTCGACCATGGATCCTCGCTGGTGCCGACCGATCATCGCGCCCCTCCCGATCCGCCGACAGGGCCGAAGCGATCCTGTCGCCGTGCCGAACCGCCCGCGGTCGGCGCGACGGGCCGGACGGCCCGATGGTCCGTGCCCGACGGCCCGTGAAGCGGCGCCGCAAGGAGGCGACGATCGAGGCGGCATCGGAACCGCCCGGCCGGGTTCCGCGCGCTGCCACGCCATCGGGCGCGGTGCCTCGCCACCGAGGCCGGCGCCGGTGCCAGGCGCGCCGAGCCGGCGACGAGCGTCGTCGTCCGACGGCGCGCCGGAACGGCGCAGGAGAACACGACCATGCAGACAGCGGCGTCGGTCCGATGACGGCCACCTGGACGGTGCTCGTCTGTGGCGACCGGGCAAGCGGTGACGACGGCGCGGCCAGCGCCGCCGTCGAGCGCCTGCCGCGCCGGCTGCGATCCGAGGTCAGGATCCGGTCCTGCAGCGAGCTCCAGCCGGGCGAGCTCGTGTCCGCGCTGCTTTCCGGCCCCTGCCTCGTCCTCGACACTGTCGAGGGCGTGGCCCCCGGTGCCGTGATCAGCGTCCCGCTCGCCGAGCTCCTCACGGGCGGCAGCCCGAACCTCCGGTCGAGTCATGCGATCGCGATGCCGCTCGTCGTCCGCCTCGCCGCGGCCGTCGGCGCTCCGCTGGCCGCAGGCACGTTCCTCGGGATCGGCGGATCGGCCTACCACGCTGCCGGACCGCTGAGTCGCGATGTCGACGCCGCCCTCGACGGCTATGTCGCCGCGATCGTCACCCACCTTCGCCCCGGGACGCCGGCCCGACGCGCGTCGAGACGCCGACGTCCGGCGGCCAAGCCGCTGCGGGGGTAGACGAGGGGAACGCCCGGTCAGGCCGCGTCCGGCGGAATGTTCTGGTTGCGGTGGAACAGGTTGGTCGGGTCGTAGCGCCGCTTGATCTCGACGAGCCGGTCCCATGTCGCGCCCGGGTAGGCGGCCCGGATGCGCTCGGGCCCTTCGTTCCCGACGAAGTTGACATAGGCGCCGGGGTCGCCCTGGTCGAGCGCGTCGCAGACGTCCGCGAGCCACGGCAGGTGGCCGGGCAGATCCTCCCGGGCGGCGACGAGTGCCGCGACGTTCACCATGACCTTGCTCGCGCGGTGGGCGTAGGCGGTCGCCTCGACCGGGACCCGGGCCATCGCGCCGCCCAGGGCGCGCAGCTGGACCACCGCCGTCTGGGCATCGGAGGTCCGGAGATGCTCCTCGAGCCGGTCCAGGATCAACCGCGCGACGGGCTCGTCGACGTGGTCGATGAACATCGTCCGGCCGGCGGCGATCGGGCGGTAGCTGTCGTCCTCGGGCGGGAACAGCTCGCCGTACGGCATCGGATGCAGGAGGTCGGCGATCGGCGCGGCGAGGGCCCGGAACGGTGCGAGCGCCCGCTGGCCGGACTCGTCGTCACCGGCGTAGGCCATCAGCGCCATGATCACCAGCTTGCCGTGGAGCTCTTCCGGAACGAACGGCAGCGGCGGTGCGGGCATGACGTTCGCGATCGTCGACAGCGCCTCGGGAGCTGCGCCGGACGCGGCCATGAAGCCGGCGATGACCTCGGGCGTGGCGGGCAGGAGCAGCATTCCACCGACGATGCCGGGCAGCTCGTGAAGGCGGAACTGGAAGCGCGTGACGACGCCGAAGTTGCCGCCGCCGCCGCGGATCGCCCAGAACAGGTCGGGCTCGTGTTCGGCATCGGTCCGCACGACGCGGCCATCGGCGGTCACGACGTCGGCGGCGAGGAGATTGTCGATCGAGAGCCCGAACGCCCGGACGAGAAAGCCGACTCCCCCGCCGGTCGTGATCCCGCCGATTCCGACGGAACCCGTGTCGCCGAAGCCGATCGCGAGCCCGTGCGTCCCGACCTCGCCGGTCAGCTCGGCGGCGGTCAGGCCCGCTTCGGCCCAGACGGTCCGACCGGCAACATCGATCTCGGTCGCCTTCATCGGACCCAGGTCGAGAACGATCCCGCCATCGGTCGTGCCGTGTCCAGCGGCGCTATGCCCGCCGCTCCGGATCGCGAGCTCGAGACCGGTCTCGCGAGCGAGGGCGATCGCGCGCACGACGTCATCGGTGGTCGCGGCCCGGACGATGAGCGCCGGCTGCGCTGGCTCGCCATAGAAGACGGCACTCGCCTCGAGGAACCCCGGGTCGGCGGGCCCGATCACGGCCCCGGCGAACTCGGTACGGAGGTCCGGGATCGAGACGGCAGCGCTGGCAAGCACCTGGTTCATCGCATCTCCTCGAAGGTCATCGGCGGAATCGTCCGGATCTCCGCGAACGTGTTGACCGGTCGGGCGGACCGAACTCATCGGTCGCCCGCGGTCGACCGGGACCCGCGCCGAGCCCCGCGGCCGGTGCCGAGCCCCGCCGCCGGTGCCGAGGCCGGCGCCGAGCCCCGCGGCCGGTGCCGAGGCCCGAACCCGGGGGTCGCGACCCTGACCCGGCGTCGACCCAGACGGGCCGCTCCGGCTAGGATGGGCAGCATGACCGAAGCCACCGTCGACCGCGCCGCGTCGAGCCCCCGGCCCGAGGCCGGCGACCTCGAGGCCCGATTGGAAGCCTGCCGAGTCGAGCTGACGGGCTACTGCTACCGGATCCTCGGATCCGCCTTCGAGGCCGAGGACGCCGTCCAGGAGACGTTCATCCGCGCCTGGCGCGCCTACGACCGTTTCGAGGGCCGTGCGGCGCTCCGCTCGTGGCTCTACAAGATCGCCACGAACGTCTGCTTCGACATGAAGGGCGCCAGCCAGCGCCGGGCGCGACCCATCGACATCAACCCTGCGGTCACGGCGGACAGCGCGCTCGGCACTCCCCTGCCCGAGGCTGCCTGGATCGAGCCCGTTCCGGACGACCGGGCGATCCCGTCCGGCGGCGACCCGGCCGACGTCGCCGTCGCCCGCGAATCGATCCGGCTGGCGTTCGTGGCCGCGCTCCAGCACCTGCCGCCCCGGCAGCGCGCCGTGCTGATCCTGCGGGAGGTCCTGCGCTGGAAGGCCGAGGAGGTCGCGGACCTGCTGGACACGAGCACGGCCTCTGTGAACAGCGCGTTGCAGCGGGCTCGCGCCACGCTGTCGGCCAAGGACCTGGTCGAGGCGGACCCGACCCCGGCCGAGCTCGACGACGAGCATCGGGCGCTCCTCGACCGCTATGTCGCCGCCTTCGAGCAGTACGACATGGACGCGCTGACGAGCATCCTGAACGAGGACGCCCGCTGGTCGATGCCGCCCTACGAGATCTGGCTCCAGACGCACCGCGACATCGTCGAGTGGTGTCTCGGTCCGGGAAACGGCTGCCGCGGGTCGCGACTGCTGCCGGTCAAGGTCAACGGAGCGCCGGGCTTCGCCCAGTACAAGCCCGACCCGGATGGCGGCCTCGCGCCGTGGTCGCTCCAGGTGCTCGAGCTCGAGCCCGACGGGGGACGGATCGCCGGCATCACGTTCTTCCTCGACACCGAGCGATTCTTCCCGCTCTTCGGGCTGCCGGCCCACCTCGACGACTGACGCCGCCCGCCAGCCCGTTGTCGGGCGCGACCCCGGCGTCGGCCGCGCCACGGACCGGCATCGCCAGACCGCACAGGGCGAGGAGGTCGAGCAGGTCGGGACCGGCGTGCTCGAGACGGAACTCCTGCCGGTTGCGGCAGGCGCTCAACGCCAGGCGCGCGATCGCCTCGACGGTCGGCAGACGCGGCTCGATGACATCGCCGGCATCGCAGGCGATCGTTGCTCCGGGCCCGGCCGGCATCTGGAGTCGGCAGCGCTCGACGACCGCGGGGACCTCGTCGCGATCGATCCTCGGCGGCAGCCGAAGGACGCGCGGTGGCGATCGATCCGGACGTGCCAAACGAGTCAGCTCCTGCAAGCGGTTGCCTTGGAGACGGCCCGGGTGGCCCGAACTCATCGGTCGGCGACCGGAGGCTTAGGCTTGACGGCGCAGGAGGACCCGATGAGCTACCCGGAGCCCCGCTACCACGGCGCCACCGGCGAGGCCAGCGCCACGTTCCGATCGGCTGACCACCCGCCCGAGCTGACGTACCCGTCGGGCAACACGGCCCACTACCTCGCGACCGGGGCCGCGACGGAAGGGACCTACGGCCTCTACCGCTGGGTGATGGGCCCGGAGCCGAGCGGACCCGGGCCCCACTTCCACCGCACGATCACCGAGTCCTTCTACATCCTGACCGGGCGGATCCGGATCTTCGACGGCAGCGCATGGCGCGATTGCCGGCCGGGCGACTTCGTCCACGTCCCGATGGGCGGAATCCATGGCTTCCGCAACGAGTCGGGCGAGCCGGCGTCGATGCTCCTCCACTTCGCGCCGGGCGCGCCGCGCGAGGGCTATTTCGAGGGCCTCGCCGAGTGGGGTCGGAACGGCCGGCCGAGCGACGAAGAGGTCGCCGACTTCTATCTCCGCCACGACAACGTCTGGCTGCCGGAGCCATCCGAGCCGCCCGCCACCGGAGGTGCCGTCCGATGAAGATCCGTGCCCTGCTCCAGCAGAGCGGCAAGACCGCCGTCGGCTTCTCCGTCCCGGAGGATGTCGTCCTGGCCCTCGGAAAGGGCAAGCGGCCGCCGGTCAACGTGACGATCAACGGCTACACGTACCGGAGCACCGTCGCTCCGATGGGCGGCGGCTACATGGTCGGCGTCAGCGCCGACAACCGGGCCGCGGCCGGCGTGGCGGGCGGCGAGACGCACGACATCGAGCTGACGCTCGACACGGCACCGCGCGAGGTGGAGCTGCCCGAGGACTTCGCCGCGGCGCTCGCCCGCGATCCCGCGGCGCGCCGGACGTTCGATGCCCTGTCACCGAGCAACAAGGGCTACCACGTGAGCTCGATCGAGGGCGCGAAGAGCGCGGAGACGCGCCAGCGCCGGATCGAGAAGTCGGTCGGCGCGCTCCGCGAGGGCCGCCCCCGCTGACTCCACCTCGGAGCGCCGACCGCAGCGCGGGCCGAGGCGCCGGCCGAGGCGAGCGAGGTCAGCCGGTCGTCAGGCGGATGAAGGCGTCGACGTCGACCCGGGGGTGCCCGGCGGTGCCCGCGACGACGATCTTGAGCGTGTGGGTCCCGACGGTCGACCAGTTGCGGGCGAACACGATGGCCCGCGACTGGCCTGTCGTGGCCTGGAGGTTGACCGAGCGCGCGAACAGGCCGTCGACATAGACCCATGCCGCTCCGCGGGTCGTGCCCTTCGCGGCGACCCACGCGACGCTCGAGCCCGTGAAGTGGAACGTCGCCGAGGCGCCGCGCGATGTCGCCGTGCGGACGGTCCCGCCCGACGCGGCCGACCAGCCGGTCGTGTGCCAGGTTCCCGTCCAGGTCACCGCCCCCGAGTATTGCTGGTAGACGCTGGCGCGGACCAGGTCGCCGGCCAGCCAGTCGCTCGTGTTGGCCATCCTGTCCGTGGCCCGGATCCGCTGAGTGGCCGTGCCGCCGATCGGGATCGCGCTGTCGGCGGCCGTCGCGGCGACAGACGGCAGGGTCGTCGTCGCCCACAGCCCGCCATTGACACTGCGCTGGAGGCCGGTCGACGCGATCCCGCTCGGATCCGTCGCCCCCCAGCCGATCCGGACGGGCACGGTACTCGTCCCGAGCGTCCGGCCGGACCAGAGCTGGGTCAGCGGTGCGGAGAGGGTCGGCGCGATGCCGTCGACGACGACGAGGGAGAGCTTCGCCGTCCGGGTGATGCCGTCGGACACGCCGGTGATCGTCAACGGATAGGTCCCGACCGGGGTGGCGGCCGGGTCGACCGGCGTCGTCACGGTCATCGAAGCGGACGTGCCGGCCGCCGGGTTGGCGTCGAACGTCGCGGTCGTGCCGGCGGGCAACCCGCTCACGTCGAGGACAACGTCCGAGGTGAAGTTGATCCGGTAGATCGAGACGTTGGCAGCGGAGGCCCGACCCTGCTTGATCGAGCCGCCGGGCAGCGAGGCCGCAAGCTTGAACGCCGAATACGCCTGGGGGGTGAGGTCGGCGCCGTTGAACCGGTCGAGGTCGACGCGACCCGAGATGCCCGGGACCGTGCCGTCGCTCGTGTACTGCCAGAACGTCCAGCCGCGGCCGCCCCAGTTGTTGGCCGGGACGGTCGGGCTCGTGACGCCCCAGTGGGCGATCCACAGCGTCTTGTAGCCGGCGTCGGCGAGGGCCTGGGTGTCGCCCATGTACTTCTTCTAGAACGCCGGGCTCGTATAGATCATCGGCCGGACGCCGACCTTGGCGGTCACCTCGCCGACGAACGTCATGACCCAGGTCTGGAGGGCCGCAACGCTCAATCCGCCGCTGGCCTCCAGGTCGAGGGCCGGGATCAGATCACCCGCGCCGACGTTCATCACCGCCGCGAAGTGGTCGGCTTCCAGGACGGCGTCGTTGGCATTCGTGCTCGGGCGGGCGAAGTGGTAGGCGCCGGTCCACAGCCCGGCCGCCTTCGCCCCGGCATGGTTGGTCGCGTACAGCGGGTCGACGTAATCGGTGCTCTCGGTCGCCTTGATGATCGCGAATTTCTTGCCGGCGGCCGCCACCTTCGTCCAGTTGATCGTGTTCTGCCAGTGGCTGACGTCGATCCCCTCCAGGACCGTCGCCGCGGCGTCCGTGGTGGCCTCGGCTGCGGCCGTCACCGGACCCACGACCGCGCCCGCCGCCGCGGGCGCCATCCCGAGCGTCAGCACGGCGGCCAGGCCGGCGCCGGCGACGGCAGCCATGGATCGACGCGGAGAACGAATGCGGAATCGCGGGGCGGCGGACAGGGGCAGGGACACGGGTGTCGGGCTCCATCGGCTGGGGTCGATTGGAAGGACCACCCGACGATCCGCTCTCGCGAGCCGCCGATCCATAGCCCAATGGGAGCCGGGCGGCCGCGACATGCCCGGTACGTTTGACCCGCGCGTCCGTGGTCCCCGGGCAACGTCCGGCGCCGCTCGAGCGGCTCGCGAGCGCGAGTGACGGTACGATGCGGTCGCACGCCGGTCCGCCCCGCCGGCTCGTGCACCATCCCGGCGGCCGGACCCCGACCGCTCCACCCGTTCCGTCCGGAGATGCGCCATGCCGACCGTGGCCACCGATGCCCTGCTCGAGGAGATCCAGGAGCTCATCCGCGAACGCGAGCAGGACGGTGTCGCCGGACTCGCCGAACGCGTGGGACCGGCGGAGTGGGCGGCCCTCGTCCCCCGCCTGGACCCGAGCGAGGTCGCGGTCCTCCTCCAGTGGCTGCCCGACGAGGAGATCCCCGAGCTCCTCGAGGAGCTCGACCCGCACGAGGCGGCGGCGATCCTGCGAACCCTGAGCCGCCAGGAAGCGGCGACGCTCCTCGCCGGCATGGACCCCGACGACGCCGCCGATGTCGTCGAGAACCTCACCGATCCGGAGGTCAGCCAGATCCTCGTCCGGATGGATCCTGACGAGGCCGACGAGATCCGGCGCCTGTCCGACTTCGAGCCCGACAGCGCCGGCGGGATCATGACCCCGGAGTTCGTCGCGGTCACCACCGACGCGACGGCCGACAGCGCGATCGCGGCCATCCGCGGCCTCGTCGGCTCGGCCGAGACCGTCGACTACGTCTACGTCGTCGACGCCGAGCGCCATCTGATCGGCGTGCTGTCGCTGTATCGACTCATGCTCAGCCCCGGCGCGACGCCGGTCACCTCGCTGATCGCGCCGACGACCGTCCGCGTCCGTGCCTCGGCCGACCGGGAGACCGCGGCCAACCTCCTGACCGAGCGCAACCTGCTCGCGATCCCGGTGGTCGACGACGAGGACCACCTCCTCGGCATCATCACCCAGGACGACGTCGCCGACGTGCTCGAGGCGGAGGCGACCGAGGACATCGAGCGGCTCGGCGGCTCGCAGCCGTTGAACGTCCCCTACCGGCTGTCGAGCGTGTCGCTCCTCGTGCGCAAGCGGATCGGCTGGCTGCTCCTGCTGTTCATCGCCGAGGCGTACACGGGGTCCGTCCTGCGGGCCTTCTCGACGGAGCTCGAATCCGCGGTCGCACTGAGCTTCTTCATCCCGCTCCTGATCGGAACCGGAGGCAACATCGGCAGCCAGACGGTCACCCTGATCGTCCGGGCGATGGCCCTCAACGAGGTCGGGCTGCGGGACGTCGGCTGGATCGTGTGGAAGGAGCTCCGGGTCGGCCTGATCATGGGCCTGGTCATGGCCGTGGTGGCGCTCGGTCGGGCCCAGCTCCTGGGCGTCGGGACGAACGTCGGACTCGTCGTCGCGGTCACGATCCTCGCGATCTCGCTGTGGTCGGCGACCGTCGCCGCGGTCCTGCCGCTGACGCTCCGCCGGCTGCGGATCGATCCGGCCGTCGTCTCGGCGCCGTTGATCACCACCCTCGTCGACGGCACCGGGCTGATCATCTACTTCGAGATCGCCAAGGTCCTGCTCAGGATCTGACGACGCCGGCCGACGGCGCGCCCGTTGTCGGCCGCTGTAGGCTCGGAGCTGTCAGCGTGGGGTGAGCCAATGGTCGAACGAGCGTCGCCACCGTCCACGGACCCGGCCGGGTCTCCGGAGCTGATCGAATCCGCCCACTGGCGATCGCTCCTCAGCGGTGAGGACCAGGCGATGCGCAGGCTGCGCGCGACGTGGCGACGCGTCCCCCACGGGCCACGCTGCAAGGTCTGTTCCGCGCCGTTCGCCGGGATCGGCGGCGTGGCGACCCGTGTCATCCTCCACGGGCGGTCGATCGCCAACCCGACGATGTGCACGACGTGCTTCAAGGCTCTGGCCGACCATCCGGGCGGCACCGAGCTCGAGATCTCCGTGGTGTTCGCCGACATCCGGGGCTCGACCGCAATCGCGGAGACGATCGGCGCGGTCGCCTTTCGCGGCGCGCTCCAGACCTTCTACGGCCTCGGCGCGGAGGCGATCGAGGGGCACGGCGGCTTCGTCGACAAGTACCTCGGGGACGGCGTGATGGCGCTGTTCATCCCGATCCTGGCCGGTGAGGGTCACGCCGGACAGGCGCTGGCCGCGGCCAGCGATCTCGTCGACGCGGTGGAGCGGTCCTCGCTTCCCGGATCCGGGATCCGGGTCGGTGCAGGCGTCCACACGGGACCCGCGTTCGTCGGCGTGCTCGGATCGGGCGACAGGTTCGACTTCTCGGCGCTCGGCGACACCGTCAACGTCGCGGCCCGACTCGGCTCGATCGCCGGACCCGGTGAGGTCGTCGCGTCGCGCGACGTCTGGCTCGGCGCGGGCCGCGACGGCGCGTCGGGCGAGACGCGCCGGGTCGAGCTGTCCGGGCGGCGCGAGCCGCTCGATGTGGTCGTCGTCCGTCCAGCCGCGGCCGCTGCCTGAACGCCGGCCCTCCCGGTTGCGGCGGTACGATGCCGCCGTGGACGCCCTCGATCGGACCTCGGACCCCATCGAGACCGCCGACGATGCCCTGCGCTCGGAGGCCTCGACGCGCCTGATCATCGAGATCGCTGCAGCGGCGTCGGGTGAGCTGGACCTCGATCAGATCCTTCACGAGGCGCTCGACCGGCTGCGCCGGGTCATCCGCCTGACGGGCGGCTCGATCGCCCTCGTCGAAGGCGACTACCTGGTCGTGCGCGCCGCGATCGGCCCGTTTGCGAGCGAGGCCCTCGGCCAGCGGTTGGCCCGCGGCCCGAGCCGGAGCTGGGGCGTGGTCGAGCGGCTCGAGCCGTACCTGACCGGCGACCTGTTGCGGGCCGGTGACCGGATGCGCGGGCCGGCGGCGGCACGCGCGGTCCGCTCGTGGCTCGCGGTCCCGATCGCCCGGCGCGGGGTCGGCATCGGCCTGCTCGAGGTCGACTCGACGGAGATCGACGCGTTCGAGGCCGCCGACGCGGCTCTCCTGTCGGGCGTCGTCGCCGTGCTCGCGGGCCACGTCGAGCTCGCGGCCCATCACGAGGTCGATCGCCGTTCGGCCGACCTGCGCGAAGCGTTCGTCGGCGTGATCAGCCACGAGCTGCGGACGCCGATCACGACGATCTACGGCCTGGCCCGGATCCTCCGCCAGCGCGGCGACGCGCTCGATCCCGTCGCGCGCGCCGATGCGCTCGCCGACATCGAGGCCGAGTCGGACCGGCTCTACCGCCTCGTCGAGGACCTCCTCGTCCTGTCGCGCGCGGAAAGCGGCGCGGTCGCGATCGAGCCCGAGCCGATCAACCTCGCCCGCCTCGTCGGGCACATCGTCGAGGCCGAGCAGCAGCGCCGCCCCGATCGCCGCTTCGTCGTCACCGCCCCGGGCTATCTGCCGCTCATCGAAGCCGAGGCGACGTACGTCGAGCAGGTCGTCCGGAATCTCCTGACGAACGCCGCAAAGTACAGCGAGCCGCCCTCGGACATCGACATCGAGCTCTCCGTCGGGGAGGCCGATGTCGTCGTGCGGGTCCTCGATCGGGGCATCGGGGTCGACGAGGAGGCATCCGCTCATGCCTTCGAGCTGTTCTACCGGACGAAGGAGGCCAGCCGGACCGCATCGGGGGCCGGGATCGGGCTCTTCGTGTGCCGGCAGCTCGTCGAGGCGATGGGCGGCGTGACGTGGATGCGACCGCGCGAGGGCGGCGGCACCGAGGTCGGCTTCCGCCTCCCGGTCGCGCCCATCGAGGACGACATCGGCGAGGAGTGACGACAGCCGAGCCGGGCCCGCGTCGGGCTGGATCGTCACCCGCTCGTCATCGTCCCGTGGCCCGCCGCGGGTAGGATTCGGTCATGCAGTTCCTCTTCCGCTCCCCGTCCATGCCCTCCCCCGACTCTGCCCTCCCCGGCCGCAGCGAGCCGATGCCGCTGACCGATCGGCACTTCGTCAACGGCGCATCGCTCAAGGGCCCGTGGGCCGACGGCACGCAGACCGCGATCTTCGCCCTCGGCTGCTTCTGGGGCGCCGAAAAGGACTTCTGGCAGACCCCGGGCGTCGTCAGCACCGCGGTCGGCTACGCCGGCGGCTACACCCCGAACGCCGACTACCGCGAGGTCTGCTCCGGCAGGACCGGCCACGCCGAGGCCGTCCTCGTCGCGTACGACCCGGCGAAGGTGTCGTACGAGCAGCTCCTGAAGGTCTTCTGGGAGCACCACGACCCGACCCAGGGCAACCGCCAGGGCAACGACATGGGCACCCAGTACCGGTCGGCGATCTACACGACCGACGACGCGCAGCTGGCCGCCGCCGAGGCCTCCCGTGACGCCTACCAGGAACGCCTGACCGCAGCCGGGTATGGCCAGATCACGACCGAGATCAAGCCCGCCCCGGCGTTCTACTACGCCGAGGACTACCACCAGCAGTACCTGGCCAAGGTCCCGAACGGCTACTGCCCGAACCACGCCACCGGCGTCAAGCTGCCGGAGGGGTTCACGGTCACGCCGCTGCAGTACGTTGATTGACGACTGACCCACCTCGGGCAGGACGGCGACGCAGGGAGAACGATCGTGGCGACACGGCCGAGCGCGGACGACCTGAAGCGACACTGGGGCCTCGCGGAGATGCAGACCGAGCGGGTCTGGTTCCGCCAGACCTACGTCGATCCCAAGGCAGGCCCGGACGGCCGGCCGCTCTGCTCCGCGATCATCGCCCTCGTCACCAACGACGTCGAGATGTTCTCCGACATGCACCGCCTGCCGACCGACGAGCTCTGGCTGTTTCATCTCGGCGATCCGATCGAGCTGCTTCTCTTGCACCCCGACGGTCGGGACGAACTGGTCGTCCTGGGACCGGATGTGCCCGGCGGCCAGGTGATCCAGCAAGTCGTTCCCGCAGGCACCTGGATGGGCGCCCGGCTGCGACCCGGCGGCGAATACGGCGTGTGGGGCAACACGATGGCACCCGGCTTCGCCATCAGCGACTTCGAGGGCGCGGATGCGGCGGAGCTGATCGCCCGCTGGCCACACCGGGCCGAGCTCATCACCGCCCTGACCCGCTGAATCCCGGCCGTGCGCGCCCGACGCCGTCGAGTGGGCCTCGCGGCCAGCGATGTCGGTAGCAGTACACCGACATGTCCCAGGTCCCGAACGGCTACTGTCCGAACCATGCAACCGGCGTCACGCTCCCGGATGTCGTCGTGACCCCGCTTCAGTACGACGATTGACGTCCGGACCAGGACAGGCACTGGAGCGCATGGACGACGCGATCCGAACCGAGCTACCCGCGCTGGATCCGCCGGCCGCCGAGCGCTACCTGCTGCTCGCCGACATCTCCGGCTACACCGGCTTCATGGCCGGGGTCGAGCAGGCACACGGCGTTGACTTCAGCACCGGGATCCCGGCGGCGTATTCGGTGCTCGGGGCGCTGCTCGACACCGTGGTCGTAGGCCTCGGACCGGCCTTCGCCCTCGTCAAGCTCGAAGGCGACGCGGTCTTCGCGGCGGCGGCCGCGCCCAGCCTGGACGGCCAGGGCGAGCGGGTCCTGGAAACGGTCGCCGCCACGTACCGGGCGTTCGTCGAGGCGCGCACCCGCGCGATCCCCGCCAACGACCACGTCTGCATGGCCTGCCCGGCCGTGGCGCAGCTCGACCTCAAGGTCATCCTGCATCGGGGCCATACCGTGCGCCAATCGGTCGGAGCCGGCAGCGACCTGCTCGGCCCCGCCGTGACGCTCGCTCACCGCTTGCTGAAGAACACGATCCGCGACGAGATCGGCTACCGGCCGTACCTCTTCCTCACCGAGCCGGCGGCCTCCGGCCTGGGGCTGCCGGACGTCGGCACGGCCCACGGGGAGACCTACGCGGACGCCGGGACGATCGAGGGCCGGGTCCTCGAGCTCGGCGAACCGATCAGTCGATCCGCTGGGCCAGGGCCACGATGATCCCCTCGGGTCCGCGCACATACGCCATGCGCCAGATGTCCTCGTACTGGCCGATCCCGCCGACCAGCCGGTAGCCGTCCGCGGCCAGCCGGTCGACGATCGCGTCGAGGTCGTCCACCTCGAACATGACGTTGCGCAACCCCAGCTCGGTGGACATGGCCCCGGGCGATCCCGGTTCGTGGCCGGGCTGGATGAAGCTCGACAGCTCCAGCCCCGTTCCTCCGCCGGGCGGCCGCAGCATCAGGATCTCGCTTTTGGAGTCGGGGATGCCGGTGACGGTGTCGACGAATTCGCCCTCCATGACCATCCTGCCCTCGATCTCGAAACCGAGCCCGACGAAGAACGCCGCCGCCGTGTCGAGATCTGCGACCGTGATGCCGACGTGATCGAAGCGTCTGATCGGTGACATGGGGTGCATTCTCCGGCGTTCGTTCGAACCCCGTTCAGAGCGGCCGCCTCGCCCTGCCCGTACGATGCCGCCGGAGGTGACCCGATGGCCGACCCGATCGAGGACCTGATCGGCGACTACCGCGCATTCACGGCCCTGCAGCGCGACCGCCTCGCCGCGCGCGGCATCGACATCGCGCCGTACGAGCTGAGCCACCTGGCGGTCCGCGTCCCCGAGTGGGACCAGTACGTCCATCTCCGGACGCTCCTTGAGCGGCACGCGGTCGCCAATCGCGAGAACGTCTGGAACGGACGGCCGATCTCCCTGATCGTGCCTTCGGAGCCGCTCCGCGTCCTCGACGGCCAGCTCATCCCGCTCATCGAGCTCATCCCGCCCGTCCACCAGCGTGTCTACAAGATGGGCCTGGAGCATCTCGGCGTGGTCGTCGGCGATGAGGTCGACGCATTCTCCCGGCGCCACCGGGCAGTGCTGACCGGCCAGCAGTTCCAGAGCGCGGCCAACGAGCCGTATTACGTCCTGTTCGAGGACTTCACCCACGTCAAGTTCCACCGCCGCTCGCTACGGGCGGCGGTCGAGCTGGAGGGCAGGACGTTCGACGGCTTCTACCACGTCGACGACTGGGTCCCGCAGCGGTTGGTCACGGCGACCGGCCCGAATCCCCTGCCCAGGTGAACCGGCCCGCGGGCGTCCGCGGGCTCCCGCCGCCGGTTGGCCGATCGCGTTCGCTACAGTACGGATCGTGGAGACGTTCGATCTCGCCGAGACCGTCGCCGGATCCGAAGCCGGACCGCTGACCGACGTCGTCCCCGCCGGCCCGCACGGGCCGCTGGCTCACGTCCTCACGGTCCGCGGGGGAACGGAAGCCGGCCCGAAGTTCGGCCTCCACCACCGGGAAGCGCTGATCTACACCCTCGGCAAGGCTGCCGAGCTCGAGCACCTGGTCATGCTCCAGTACCTGTTTGCCGCGTTCTCGCTCAAGCAGACGACGCGGGAAGGGCTGACGGCCGAGGCGCTCGCGTCGGTCCAGGGCTGGCGGACGACGCTCCTGGAGATCGCCGGGCAGGAGATGCTCCACCTGGCGCTCGTCCAGAGTCTCCTGACGGCCGTCGGCGCCGCACCGCGCCTGGCCCGCCCGAACTTTCCCCTGCCGCCGTCCAGCTACCCGGCCGGTGTCCGGATCGAGCTGCTGCCCTTCGGCGAGGCTGCGCTTCGCCACTTCGCGTTCCTCGAGCGACCCGAGGGGATGGCCGTGGACGATGCCGAGGGCTTCGAGGCCCTCGGCGAGGCGACCGCCCTGCCGCATGACGAAGCGGACGAGATCGTTCCGCATCTCCAGGAGTTCGACACGATCGGCCAGCTCTACCGGTCGGTCCAGGCCGGCCTGGAGCATCTCGACGGACGGCTGGGCCCGGGTCGGCTGTTCGTCGGACCGGCCGATGCCCAGGCGACCGCCGAGCACTTCCGTTGGGAGGAGCTCGTCGCCGTCACCGACCTGGCGTCCGCGCGGCGTGCGATCGACACCATCGTCGAGCAGGGCGAGGGCGCTCGCGGAGAATGGCGCGACGCCCACTTCGGGCGACTGCTCGGCATCCTCGACGAGTACCTCGACCTGCGTCGCCTCGACCCGGACTTCGAGCCTGCTCGGCCGGTCGTGGCGGCGGCGGTCCGACCGCACGGGACCAGCGGCGGGATGCCGATCCTCGCCGACCCGGGCACGATGCGCTGCATGGACCTCCTCAACGTCGTCTACGAGGTCCTGCTCCAGCTCCTCTCGCGGTACTTCGCCCACACCGACGAGACGCCGGAGCAGCTCGAGGTCCTGGCCGACGTCTCGGTCGGGCTGATGTACACGGCGATCAAGCCGCTCGGGAGCGTGGTCACCACACTCCCGGTCGGGATGGACCTGCCGGGGGTCACGGCCGGCCCGACGTTCGAGCTGTTCTACCAGGTCGACTATCTGCTGCCCCATCAGAAGGCCGCGTGGATCCTGATGGAGGAACGCCTGCGGGACGCGGCGGCGTTCGCCGTGCGTTGTGGCGAGGCATGCACGCCCGCCCTGATGGAACCGCTGGCCAAGGTCGCTCGGGCACTCCAGACCTACGCCGATCGGCTTTCGGCCGCGGCCTGAGCCGTCGCGACGGCGCCGCACCCGCGTTCCGCGTGGCGGATCAATCCGGGACGCGGCGATCCACCACCCGGCCGGAGTCCGTTCCGGTGTCGTGGCGTCGAACCGGCGCCGATGCATCTACCGCGACCGAGCGAGGAGAAGCCTCCCATGCCCACCTACATCGACATCCACGACCTGCCCGGCGTCAAGGCCGAGGACGTCGTCGGCGCCCACGAGGCGGACGTCCGCGTCCAGGGCGCGTATGGCGTCGACTATCGACACTATTTCGTCGACGAGGAGGCCGGCAAGGTCTTCTGCATCGTCGACGCGCCGGACCGCGAAACGGCGGCCAAGGTCCACCGTGAGGCCCACGGCCTCGAGGCCCATACGCTCCACGAGGTCACCCAGGGCGCCTGACCCGGCCGGGCCGACGGCCCGCCCACGACCAGCCCAACCCGCAGGCGCCCGGATGCCGGGCGCCTGTTTCGATTCCGGGAGGGACACGCGGCGGGTCGGCTGGCTAGACTCAAACCCATGCCCTCCCCGATCCCTCGCGTCCACGCGCTCGACGCGCTGCGCGGGCTGCTGGCGATCGGGATCATGGTCTACCACGTGCTCGGCTGGACGCACGTCGCCTCGATCACGACCCTCGGGACCTACGGCGTCTATGCCTTCTTCGTCCTGAGCGGGTTCGCTCTCGAGTGGGCCTACGGCGACCGCCTCCGCGACCCCGGCGGCCTGCGCCGGTATGCGGCCGCACGCATCGGGCGAATCCTCCCGTTGTACTCGCTGGCGGCGCTCACGACCGCTGCGATGAGCCTCTACGCCAGGCGGCCCGTCGACCGCAGCGACCTGCTGCTCAACGTCACGCTCACGTTCGGGTTCGTCAACCCGGGCGCGACCTCGACGGTCGTCGGCGGCTGGTCGATCGGGATCGAGGTCGTCTTCTACGCGCTGTTCCCGCTGATCGTCTGGCTCCGGCTGCCGACCCGCTGGCTGGCTGCCCTCGCGGTGTCGGCCCTCGCCCTGCGCATCGTCTACGTCGGCAGCCTGGCGCAGACGGGAGCAGGCTTCAGCCAGGCGTGGGTCGGCTACAGCCAGATGCCGTCGTTCCTGTGGTTCTTCGTCGCCGGGATGCTCGGCAGCCGCCTCGTCGCCGCGCGGGATGCCCGGCGCGCGGCTGGCACGGCGATCCGCGCGGGCATCCGCGAGAGCTGGCCGTTCGCCGCCGGCGTCGGGCTGATCGGGCTCGTGGTCGCGGCGACCGTCATCGGCGACCAGCGCGACAAGGTCGTCTGGCCGCTCGGCGCGCTGCTGGCGCTGACCGTGGCGATGGCCGTCGTGCTCGCCGGGCACGCTCCACCGTGGCACGGCCGCCCGGCGCGGATCGCGACCCTCCTCGGCGACCTGAGCTACGGGACGTATCTCCTGCATCCGATCGTCTGGCGGGCACTCTCGTTCGCGCATGTCGGCGGCCGAACGGCCGTGGTCCTGACCTTCATCGGGGCGCCGCTCCTTGCCCTCGTCGTGCATCGCCTCATCGAGGTTCCCGCCGGACGCGCGATCCGCTCGACCCTCGGGCGACGGCCCACCCCGGCCCGGGTCGTTCCGGCATCACCGCCCGCGGATCCCGCCTGAGCGACGCCCGCCACAGAGCTCGATCCGGGGCGTCAGCCGCCACGGCGTTGCAACACTCTTCGGCCGGACGCGTGGCGCCGGCCTGATCCCGGCGGCAGTAGACCAGAGGCATCCACACAGGAGGACTGCCTCGGATGGCCACCCTGACCGAGAAGAAGCGCGACAACCTGAAGGACTCGACGTTCGGCCTGCCGGACGAGCACAAGTACCCGATGCCCGACAAGTCGCACGCCCGCAACGCGAAGGCCCGGGCGTCGCAGCAGGAGAAGAAGGGCAACCTGACCGCCGCGGAGAAGGCGAAGATCGACCGCAAGGCCGACCGGATCCTCGACAAGTAGCTCGCAGCGCACGAATGAGCCCGCCCCGGCGACCGGGGCGGGCTCTTCGTCTTTCGTGCCGCGGGAAGTCGCGTCAGCGCATCGTCGCGAGCTCGGCCTCGAGCCGCTCGTAGGTCTCGGCCTGGCCCTTCTCCATGCCCGACGCGACCGCGCCGGCCAGCTGCTCGGCCGTCGCGAAGCGGTTGCGGTCGAGCAGCCGGGTCCGGCCGCCCTCCTCGGTCAGCTCGAGCGTGGTCACCGAGACGAAGTCGCGAAAGCCGTCGACGTCGTAGCAGAACGTCTGGACCGCGCGCCGGGGCGGGTCGATCTCCAGGAACTCGCCCTTGAACGGATGCTCGATTCCGTCGGGTCCCCGGCTGACGTAGCGCCATGTGCCGCCGACGCGCGGATCGTGCTCGACGACGGTCGTCACGTCGCCGTGGCGGCCCCACCAGTGGGGAATGCGCTCGGGATCGGTCATCGCCGCCCAGACGAGATCGCGCGGGGCGTCGAACCAGCGCTCGGCGATGAGCTCGTTGGTCGTTGCGTCCGTCGTGAAGACGGTCTTGTTCGCGCTAGCGGCTGCGGTCATCGGTCGGCTCCTTCGGTTGCTGGAGGGCATTGAGGTAGTCATCGAGGCGGTCGAAGCTCTCGTCGAGGAATCGGCGGTAGAACTCCAGCCAGGTGGCGAGGTCGCGAAGCGGTGCCGGTTCGAGTCGGCAGCGACGCCACTGGGCATCGCGATCCTTCGAGACGAGGCCGGCGACCTCGAGGACCTTGAGGTGCTTCGACACGCCCGGCAGGCTCATCGAGAACGGGGCCGCGAGCTCGGTCACGGTGGCCTCGCCCGTTGCCAGGCGGGCGAGGATCGCTCGACGGGTCGGGTCGGCGAGAGCGGCGAAGGTGGCGCTGAGAGGGTCCGTCTGCATCTCCTATTCGTCCATTCGGTTAATTAACCTGTCGGTAGAATGCTGGCATGCCGCGACGTTGTCAAGCCCATCGATTTCCGCGCCTTCGCGCGGGCCGGCGTACGATTCGCGCCCACCTCGCGAAGGAGCCCAGCCGCATGGCCGACGACGACATCTTCGGACGGATCAACGCCCTCTCCGACGAGGAAGAGCACCTCTGGGAGCACGCCGGCGACGGCCATGGACTGACGGCCGAGGAGCATGCCCGGCTCGAGGCGATCAAGGTCGAGCTCGATCGGGCCTACGACCTCCTCCACCAGCGTGCGGCGCGGCGCGCGGCCGGCCTCGATCCGCGCGACGCCGAGCCGCGGCCCGCCGAGATCGTCGAGCACTACCAGCAGTAAGGCGCCTGCACTCGCCTCCGCTGGGCGACCCGCGTTCGCGGAGCACGCGCCAGCGCGCGAAGAAGGCCCGCCGCGAGGCGGGCCTTCTTGGATGCGGTGGACCGGATCGGGCTACAGCTTGCAGTGGCCCGACGCGTATCGATAGTCGCTCGGCATCGTGCCGTACTCGCCGGTCGAGCCCCAGTGAATGAGGTGGACGATCCGGTAGTAGTAGCCGCGGGTCAGGTTGCCCTGGGTCCACACCAGGCGCTGGTTGGTGAAGTAGTAGATGTTCGGCCCGCTGCTGTTGGCGATGAACTGGAAGTAGCCGGCGGGGGCGCTGACGTTCTGCCAACCCAGGGTCGTGTAGACCTGAAGGAACGGCCGCCAGCTGATCGTCTCCCAGGTGGAGCGGGTGCCGACCACCCAGGGCTGCTGGATGCGGACCGTGGGCGTGAGGCCGTACGTGTCGCCGAGGCAGGTGATCTGGTACTCGGCAGAAATCCGCGGATCGTAGTTGGCAGCCGCGGCCGGCGAGGCACCGGCCCCGATCGCGGCCGTCGCGACGAGCAGGGCGGCGGCGGCGCGCGTCGCAGCCGCTCCGAGCCGTCGCTTGCGTCCGTTGCCGGCGGCGCCGCTCGCGCTCTCGACCTGGTCGATCGCGCCTGTCATCGATCCCTGGCTGTGACCGTTGCCGAAGGCATTCATGTGGGTCTCCCTGGTGCTGCCCGGTGGTCCGCCCGGCCGGCGGATCGCTTGTCGGCGATGGCTGCACCGTATGGCGGGCACGGACGGGGCAGCATCGGCAACCCTGCCCATTCGGCGGGTCCGGCAATGCCCATCGGGTCGAGATCGGCGGGCGGCGCCATCCTCGGTCGCCGTCCCGGCGGCCGTCGGCGGGGATCGGCCTCAGGCGGGCTCGACGCTCGCCCGTCGCGCGCTGCGGCCCGACAGCACGCCACTCCGCGGGCCGACCATCAGCGCCACGAGGAAGAACAGCGTCTCGATCAGCACGATCGACGCGCCCGACGCGAGGTTCAGATAGAAGCTGAGATAGAGGCCGCTGACGGCGGCGATCGTCGCGAGCACGGCGGCCAGGAGCATCAGCCGCTCGAACCGGACGACGATGAGCTGGGCGGTCGCCGCCGGGGTGACCAGCATCGCGACGACCATCACGATCCCGACGGCCTGGATGCTGACCACGATCGTCACCCCGAGCAGGGCGAGGAGCAGGTACTCGAGCGCCGCGACGGGCAGGCCGGATGCCGCCGCGCCGAGCGGGTCGAAGGTCGCGAACAGGAGCTCCTTGCGGATCACGATCACGACGGCCAGCACGATCGCACCGAGGACGGCGACCTGGACGAGGTCGCCGATGCCGATGCCGAGGACGTTGCCGAGCAGGTAGCCGAGAAGATCGGCGACGTAGTTCTTGATCGTCGAGAACAGCAGGATGCCGAGGGCGAACGTCCCGGCGAACAGGACGCCGACGGTCGTGTCGAAGCGCAGCCGGCCGCGCCGCGACACGAAACCGATCGCGAGGGCCGTCCCGATCGACGCCACCGCACCGCCGAGATAGAGCGGCAGCCCGAGCATGAACGCGATGACGAGCCCGGGGAATGCCGCGTGACTGACCGCGTCGCCGATGAACGCGAGCCCCTTGAGGACGACGAACGTGCCCATCACCGCGCAGACGATCCCGACGAGGATCGCCGCCACCAGGCCGCGCTGCATGAACCCGTAGGCGAGCGGATCGGCGACGAACCCGACGAGGTCCATCAGTGGCTGCCCTCGTGGTAATGCGACTCGCCGCCGGGCGCCTGGTCGTGATGGTGGGCGTCGTCGAGGACGAGCCGGCCGCCGTCGTCACCCGGCAGGACGAGGACATGGCCGCCGTACGTGTCGGAGAGGAGCTGCCGATCGAGGACCATCGCGGCCGGACCCGTCGCCACGAGACGGCCGTTGACGAACGCCGCCTGGTGGAACCGCTGCGCGGCACAGATCAGGTCGTGAGTCGAGGCGATGACCGTCTTGCCCGCCCGCGCCTCGGCCTCGAGGACGTCCATCAGCTCTTCCTGGGTCGTGGCGTCGACGCCGGTCACCGGCTCGTCAAGGAGGTAGAGCTCGGGCTCGGCGGCGATCGCCCGGGCGAGGAACACGCGCCGCCGCTGGCCGCCCGACAGGGCCCCGATCTGGCGGTCGACCTGGCCGTGCATCCCGACGGTCTCGAGCGCCGCCGCGACCCGCTCGCGATCGATCCGGCCGGGCCGCCGCCCGAAGCCGAGCCGGGCGTAGCGGCCCATCATCGCGACCTCGCCGACCGTCACCGGGAAATCCCAGTCGACGGCTTCGGCCTGCGGCACGTACGCGACGGAGTGGGCCTCGACCCCGGGCGCGGCGCCGAGGACCGTGACGGATCCGGTGTCGGGCTTGAGCAGCCCCGCGATCAGCTTGAGGAGCGTGCTCTTGCCGGCGCCGTTCGGCCCGATGACCGCGAGCAGGGAGCCCGCCCGGACCGTCAGGCTGACGTCGGCGAGGGCGATCCGCGAGCCGTAGCCCGCGGTCACGTGATCGAGGACGACCGACGGCTCGCCCGGCGCGGCGACCGCGCGCCCGTCCACGAGGGGGTGGGTGGCCGGGGCCGACGAGACCTGGGCAGGCTCGGTGCTCAGCGGAGTGCCTCCACGATCTGCTGCATGTTCCAGCGCATCATGCCGGGATACGAGTCCGCAGGAGCGGGGCCCAGGGCATCGTTGTAGAGCGTGGTCACGACGCTCCTGATGCCCGCCTCGTCGGCCAGGGTCTGCGACAGCTTCGGATTGAACTGCGCCTCCGAGAAGACCGCGCTGACGTGGGCCGCCTTGACCTTCTCGACGAGGGCCGCCAGCTCGGCCGCATTGGGTTCCTGGCCGACGTTCGCGACGACGACGCCGACGAGCTCGAACCCGAAGTGCCGTGCGAAATACGGAAAGGCGTCGTGGAACGTGACGAGCCTGCGGTTCGCGACGGGGATCGTCGCGACCTGCGCCTTGAGCTCGCCGTCGAGCGCGTCGAGCTGCGTGCCGTACGCGACCGCGTTCGCCTCGAACGTCGCGCGGTCGGCCGGACGGAGCGCCGCGAGGGACGCGACGATCTTCGGCAGGTAGCCGCTCTTGACGATCGTCGGGTCGAGCCAGAAGTGCGGGTTCGGCTCGCCGTCGACGTCGATCGTCGGGAGGCCGTCGCCGAGCACCAGCCGGGGCGTCGTTCCGCCGCTGCCCGAGGCCAGCAGCCGGTTGAGGAAGTCGTCGAGGCCGACCCCGTTCGAGACGATCAGCTGGGCGTCGGCCAGGCTCCGCGCGTCGTCGGGCTTGGGCTCGTAGTCCTCGGGTCCGACGCCCGGCGGGATGATCGAGCGAACGCTCGTCCGCGCGCCGCCGACGGACCGCACGATGTCGGCGAAGACGGTGGTCGTCGTCACGACGCGGAGGGCGTCGGCATCGGCGCTGGGTCCGTGGTTGTCGACTCCGCCCGTCGCCCGCTCCGGGCCGCAGCCGGCGACGAAGAGCGCCGCGACGAGCGCGACCGCGATGAGCGGCCGGACCGACGTGCGACCGAGTCTCACGAGAAGGCCCGCGTTCGAACCTCCGACGAGCGCCACCTGTCAGCCCGCGGTTCGGGCGAGGCAGTGGCGGCAGAGGCCGAAGAGCTCGAGCCGGTGGGTGTCGATCCGGAAGCCGCTCTGGCGCTCGATCTCGCGAACGGCGACGCTGATTCCGGCGTCGTCGACCTCGGCAGTCCGGCCGCAGCGCGAACAGACGACGTGATGGTGATGAGCCGGCGCACACGGGACGTACGCGTGCTCGCCGGTCGGCAGGTCCAGCCGCTCGACCACGCCCAGCTCGATCAGCAGCTCGAGCGCCCGGAAGAGGGTCGCGCGGCTGATCCCGAGGCGCCGCTCGCGGGCGGCCGTCGCCAGGTCGAGCGCCGTGAAGTGACCGTCATGCCCGACGATCAGGTCGGCGACGGCAAGCCGCGGGGCGGTGAGCCGGTAGCCGGCCCGTTCGAGCGCCTGGGCGATGGGATTCACGGCGTTCACCGCGTCATCATGCCGTCCGGAGGGAGCGCCAGTCAAGACTCAGTCTCAATAGGACTGCCACCCCGGCGCCGGCTCCGATGGGACCGGCCGCCCGCGGCGACCCAGCTCGGGCGCCGTCTCCCGGCTCGCGTTCCTCGGACACGATGGCTGGGACCTCGGGCGTCGACCCGGGCGCGCGGGTCGCGGTTGGTCAGCGGGTAAGGGTCACCTTGCGCAGTCCCGGCGGTGCGTCGGGATCGTATCCGCGCCGGCGGGCGACGGCTTCGGCGAGGAGCTGGCCGGGCAGGATCGTCGCGAGCGAGGCGAGGGCCTCGGGCAGGTCGGCCGGCAGTGGCAGGGCGATCAGGCGGTCCGGCCGGAGGCTCGCCGAGGCGGCGGCCGCGACACCGGATCCGCCGACGACCCACGGGACGCTGCCGGTCGCGAGAGCCGCCGCAATCCCCTCGTCGACGAGGGGTCCCATCCGGCCGTCGGGTCGGATCGCGAGGATCGGCACCTCCGGACCCGTCAGGACGACCGGCCCGTGGCTGAAGTCGGCCGACGAGTAGCCCTCGGCGAAGAGCCGGCTCGTCTCCTTGAGCTTGAGCGCGGTCTCGAGCGCGGTCGGGTACTCGAAGCCGCGGCCGATGACGATCGAGCGTTCGGAGTCGGCGAACTCCGCGACGATCGGCGCCGCATCATTCACCGCGGCCTCCGCGACGGAGAGCGAATCGCCCAGCAGCCCGGGCATCCGCGTGATGGCCGTGCGGAGGGCCGGCGAGGGCGCCAGGAGTCCCACGAGCGCGGCGCCGGCCGCGAGCTGCGCCACGTATGACTTCGTGGCCGCGACCGACAACTCCTCCCCTGCCCGGCAGTCGATCACGTGGTCGGCGGCGGCGGCCAGCGGCGACGCTGCATCGTTGACGATCGCGACCGTCAATGCCCCGCCGCGGCGCGCGGCTTCGACGACCGCGATGAGGTCCGGCGAGCGGCCCGACTGCGACACGGCGATGACCAGGCCACGCCGCCAGCGCAGGTCGGCGCCGTAGATCGTGACGGTCGACGGCGCCGCCATGCCGGCCGGAATCCCGAGCTCGGTCTCGATCAGGTAGCGGAGATGGATCGCGGCATGATCCGACGTGCCCCGTGCCACGAGGCTCACCCACTCGGGATCGGCGGCGCGGATCGCGGCGGCGGCCCGTTCGATCTCGGGGCTGCCCTCCGCGAGCAGCCGGGCGACGACCTCGGGGATCGCCTCGATCTCCAGGAGCATGGCGGTCCGTCGGTCCGCCGCAGCGCTCATCGCCTAGCCATCCGGAAAGAACCGCGGCAGCCAGCGCGCATTCGACTCGAAGACCGCCTCGAGCAGGTCGTCGGCCTTGTCCGGGTCGCCGGCCAGCGGGTTGGCGGCGAGCGCCGCGCGGGCGATCGACGTGTCACCGCTGACGGCGGCGCGGATCGTCAGCCGTTCGTACGCCTTGACCCGGCTCACCAGCTCGAACTGCGAGGGCGAGAGCGGCGCCTGCGGGATCGGATGGGCTCCGTCGCGATCGATCCGGGCCGGGACCTCGACGACGTCGGGGTCGGCCAGCCCGGGGAGCGTTGCGTCGTTCCTGACGTCGACGACCTGGACATCGCCGCGTCCGTCGGTCAGGGATGCGATGAGCTGCGCCGCGGCCTCGCTGTAGAAGGCGCCGCCGCGGTGCTCGAGGAGCTCTGGTTTCGTGTCGAGCGCCGGGTCGCGGTAGAGCTCGAGGAGGTCGCGCTCGATCGTCATCACTTCCTCGGCCCGGGTGGTCTGCGTCTTCGCCTCGGCGATCACCCCTGCCTCGTCGTCGTAGTAGCGCAGGTAGTACGACGGGATCGCCCGGTCGTGAACGAGCCGCTCCTGGGTCATGTGGACGTCGTCCGCGAGCTCGCCGTCAGCGTCGGCCAGGAGCTCGTCGAGCCGATCGACGCCGTCGACCCGGACGGCCCGGATCCAGGTGAGGTGGTTGAGGCCCACCTGCTCGAGCTCGACCCGCTCCGGCTCGACGCCGAACCTGGCGGCGAACCGGCGCTGGAAGCCGATCGCGACGTTGCACAGCCCGATGCTCCGGTGCCCGGCGTCGGCCAGGGCCTGGGTGACGATCCCGACCGGGTTCGTGAAGTCGACGATCCACGCCGTCGGTGCCGACCGCCGAGCGACCGCCTCGGCGAGCTCGAGGACGACCGGCACGGTGCGCAGCGCCTTCGCGAAGCCGCCAACGCCGACGGTCTCCTGACCGATCAGGCCGAACCGCGGCGGCAGCGTCTCGTCCCCGAAGCGCGCCCGCTGGCCACCGACCCGGAGCTGGATCAGGACGAAATCGGCGCCGTCGATGGCGGCGTCCCGGTCGGTCGTCTGGAGCACGCGACCCGCCCAGCCCTGGCGGGCGAGCATCCGCTCGGCCAGCCCGCCGACGATCGCGAGCCGCTCCGGGTCGATGTCGAGGAGGGCGATCTCGTCGATCGCGACGCGGTCGGCCCGGCGAGCGAAGCCGTCGACGAGCTCGGGCGTGTAGGTGCTGCCCCCGCCGACGACCGCCAGCTTGAGACCCATGGTTCCTCGCTCGTCCGCCTGCCAGCCCTCCGCCCGGGATCGCGGCGGCTTGACAGATTGCTTATAACGTTATCAGCATTCATCCGTCGCGCAAGCAGCCCGACGAACACCGCGAAGCCCGTTCCAGGACGTCCCGCGAGGTTGTTCACTCGATGGCCCGTTTCCGACTCGAGCTCGGTCCAGTCCCGCTGCATCACCAGGTCTACCTGGACCTGCGTGCCACGCTCGACAACGGCGAATGGCGTCCCGGCGATCTCCTCCCGCCGGAGCGCCAGCTCGCCGAACGCTATGGCTGCAGCCTGATCACCGTCCGGCGCGCCCTGTCCGAGCTGACCCGCGAGGGTCGCATCCAGCGAACGCGCGGTCGGGGCACGACCGTCCTGTCGCCGCGCATCGAACGCGACTTCGGCGGCACCCTGAGCTTCACCGAGGAGATGCAGGATCGCGGGCTCGACCCCGAGACCCGGCTCATCGGCGCGCGGCCGGAGTCGGCCGGCGAGGTCGTCGCGGCGGCCCTCGGGATCCAGCCGGGCTCGCCGACGCTGTATGTCGAGCGGCTGCGGGTCGCCGGCGGCGAGCCGCTCCTGCTGGAGCAGGTCCACCTGCCGGCTGAGCGGTTCCCGGGCCTCCTCGCGTCGGACCTCGAGCACGGGTCGCTGTACGACCTGCTGACGGCCCGCTACGGGACGCGGATCGTGCGCGCCCGCGAGGCGCTCGAGCCGGTCCTGCTCCACGCCCGGGAGGCGCGCCTCCTTGACCAGCGCCCGCGCGCCCCGGCGCTCCTGATCGAGGGCACGGCGTTCGGCGCGGATGGCGCGCCGGTCGAGTTCGCCCGCAGCTATGTCCGCGGCGACCGGACGCGCTATTACGTCGAGCGGGTGGTCGTCCGGGCGAGCTGGGAGGCCGACCCGGCGACCGCCGAGACGGGTGCGGCGGCACCGGCTCGCCGCCCGGCCACGCAACGGCGATCGAGACAACGGCGATCCCGCGCCGCGCCAACCACCCCCACTTCCATCACCGCCGCACCGACCGGCTGACCGGCCACATCGCACAGGAGGAGGAGCTCATGCCCGCGCGACCGTTCCGACCAGGCGCCCTGATCGCCGCGTTCGTCCTGCTCGCGAGCGCGTGCGGCGGGTCGACATCCACCGCGTCCCCGAGCGGCCAGACGGCCGGCAGCGCCGGGCCGTCGGCACCGTCGACGACCACGACGCCGTCCACACCTCCCGCGACCCTGCCGCCGGGGCCGGTGACGCTGACGTGGTTCTGCTGCCTCGGCGGCGGTGACGAGGAGAGTCAGCAGAAGACGTTCGCGCAGCTTGCGAAGGACTTCGAGGCGACCCACCCGGACATCAAGATCAAGATCGATCACACGGCATACGAAGGTGCCCGCGACGCATTCGCGGTCAAGGTCGCCTCGGGCAATCCGCCCGATGTCGTCGGGCCCCTCGGCGTCGGCGGCGCGTCAGCGTTCGAGGGTCAATGGCTCGACCTGCAGCCGCTCGTCGACAAGTACCAGGTCGACCTCTCCGGCTACGACGAGCAGATGCTCAACCTGTACAAGGCCGGCGGCCAGGGCCTCTACGGGATCCCCTTCGCGATCTATCCCTCGGAGCTCTACTACCAGCTCGACATGTTCGACGAGGCGGGCCTCGAGTACCCGCCGTCGACCTACGGCGAGCAGTACAAGATGCCCGACGGGACGATGGTCGATTGGAACTACGACACCATTCGTCAAGTCGCGATGCTGCTCACCATCGACAAAAGCGGCAAGAACGCGACCGAGGCCGGGTTCGATCCGAGCAAGATCGTCCAGTACGGATTCGAACCGCAACGGGACGACCTGCGGACGATCGGGGCAGGGTTCTTCGGTCAGGGACGGCTCGTCGGGGACGACGGCAAGACCGCCCAGATTCCGGACCCCTGGCGCGCCGCCTGGAAGTGGGTGTATGACGGGATCTGGAAAGACCACTTCATCATGAGCGATCAGGTCTACCAGACCCCCGCGTTCATGGGCGGCTACGACGCCTTCAACTCGGGCAAGGTCGCGATGAACACGAACTTCCTCTGGTCGGTCTGCTGCATCACCGAGGCCGGCGGCAACTGGAACCTCGGTGCGCTGCCGTCGTACCAGGGCAAGGTGACCGCGCCGATCAACGCCGACACGTTCCGGATCACGAAGGCCAGCAAGCATCCCGAACACGCCTTCGAGTTCGTCCGCTTCCTCGTCCAGGGCGAGGGCAAGACGAAGATGCTCAACGCCATCTCCGGCTTCCCCGCCCTCAAGGCCGACCAGGCGAGCTTCTTCACGCAGCTCGAGCAGCAGAAGGACGACAAGGGCAAGAATGTGTACCCGGCAGGCGTCAACTGGACCGTCGTCACCGATGCGATCCAGTACGCCGACGTCGGGATGAACACCGAATCGCCGATGCCGAACTACAACAAGTCACTCGACGTGCTCGTGAAGTACCTCACGAAGTTCACCGGGACGCCGGGTCTCGACGTGGACGCCGAGATCGACAAGATGAAGAGCGACCTCCAGAAGGCGTTCAACCCCTAGGTCGAACAACGGGGGCCCTGCCTGCCGGACGGGCAGGGCCCGACCTCGAGGACGCCGCATGACCGTCATCACGCTGCCACGCCGACGCCCGCGCTCGCGGCTTGCCCGGACCGAGGCGAAATGGGGGCTGATCTTCATCGCGCCCTGGATCGTCGGCTTCCTGGCGTTCACGCTGCTGCCGATGACGGCGACGTTCATTTTCACCTTCACGAACATCGCCCTGGACCAGAAGGTCCCGCTGTCGTTCGTCGGACTGTCGAACTACCAGACCCTGGTGAGCGACTCGGACGCGTGGGGGTCGCTCGGCGTCACGCTCCGATTCGCGATCCTGGCCCTGCCGATCAACGTTCTCCTGCCCTTCGGCCTTGCTCTCCTCTTGAACAGTCGCCATCTCAAGGGGTCCGGCCTCTTCCGGGTCCTGTTCTTCATGCCGTACGTGGTGCCGTTCGTCGCGGGAGTGCTCATCTGGGAGACGATGCTCAACCCCGCCGACGGCTGGATCAACGAGTTCCTTCGGGTGATCGGGATCGCCCATCCGCCCGACTGGCTGCGGGACACCACCTGGGTCTACCCGGGCCTCGTGTTCATCGGCGTCTGGGGGATCGGCGGCGGCACGATCGTCTACCTGGCCGGCCTCAAGGGGATCCCGACCGAGTACTACGACGCCGCGCGGATCGACGGCGCCGGCTACGCCGGCCAGCTCCGCCATGTGACGCTGCCGCTCCTGTCGCCGGTCATCTTCTACACGCTGGTCCTGGGCGTCGTGGAGGTTCTCCAGTACTTCCTCGTGCCGCTCGTGCTCAACCAGGGCACCGGCGAGCCCGGCGGATCCACCCTCTTCCTCAACCTGTACATCTACAAGAACTTCTTCACCTACCAGAACATCGCCTACGGCTCGACGATGGCCTGGTTCCTGTTCGTGATCACGCTGGCGATCACGCTCGCGCTGTTCGGGACCGCGCGGCGCTGGGTCTACTACGCGGGCGAGCGCTGACGATGGATCGCGCCGAGACCGACGTCTCCTCCGCCGCGCCGCCCGTCCGGCGGCTCGGACTGCGAACGCGACTCCGATCGGGGCCGGGGGTGCGGCGCCGATCGGCGCGAAACGCAACGCAGTCATTCACGATCACGTTCATCACGGTGATCATCGTGGCCGCGTTCCTGTCACCCCTGCTCCGCTCGTTCACGATGTCCATCAAGAACCCGGACCAGAACGCGCAGGTCGACGGGCCGCTCCTTCCGTACACGGCGGCGTCCTACACCTACAACGGCCGCGAGTTCGATGTCTACCAGGTCCCGTTTCCGGACGGCACGACCCGCGAGCTCGCGCTCATCCGCAAGGGCCGCTCCTCGAGCGAGTTCGTCGACCCGAAGGACGCCTCGCAAACACTCATCACGTGGCAGGGCCAGTGGCGAAGCCTGACCCCGGCCTACGCCTTCGATCCCCAGTGGCACAACTACGCCGACGTCTGGGAGCAGATCAACTATCCGCGGCTGCTGTTCAACACCCTTGCGATCGCGCTCATCGGCACGCTCGGAACGATCGTGTCGTGCACGCTCGTCGCGTATGGCTTCGCCCGGTTCCGATTCCCCGGCCGCAACCTGCTCTTCGTCCTCGTCATTGCCACGATCTTCCTGCCGAGCACGGTGGTCATCATCCCCGAGTACTTCGTCTTCTCGAAGATCGGCTGGGTGGGCACGTGGTTGCCGCTGCTCGTGCCGGCCTTCTTTGCCAACGCCTACGACGTCTTCCTGCTGCGCCAATACCTCCTCACGATTCCGCGCGAGATGGACGAGGCCGCGGCGATCGACGGGGCGGGACCGGTGCGCACGCTCGTCTCCGTCCTCATCCCGCAGGCGTGGCCGGTCATCATCGCGGTGTCCGTGTTCCACCTCGTCTACTCGTGGAACGACTTCTTCACCCCGCTCATCTACCTGTCGACGAACCCGGACCTCGTCACGCTCCCGGTCGGGCTGGCGAGCTTCAGCGGCGCCCGGATCGCCGCCAATCCGGGACTCATCCAGGCCGGGACGCTGATGACGATGGTCATCCCGATCGTGCTCTTCCTGATCTTCCAGCGGTTCTTCACGCGCGGGATCGTGATCACCGGCGTCGAGAAGTAGGGCAGACTCGAACGATGACCGAGCCGCTCGAGGGCAGGCCCCTCCGCGTCGCGCTGACCTTCGACGCCGAGCATCCCGACCGGCCGCACGCGCCGGGCGTCCCGGAAGGGATCCTCGGGGTGCTCGGCGACCGCCACGTGCCGGCGACCTGGTTTCTCCAGGGCCGCTGGGTCGAGGCGTTTCCCGAGCTCGCCCGGCAGGTCGTCGCCGATGGTCACCTCGTCGGCAATCACAGCTTCTACCACGCCCGCCTGCCCCTCCTGACCGACGACGGGCTGCGGACCGACATCCGGGAATCGGAGCGAGTGATCGGCGAGACGACCGGGATCGACCCGCGGCCGTGGTTCCGCTGCCCGTTCTCGGCCGGCTCCGACGATCCGCGGGTCCTCGGCATCCTCGACGAGCTCGGCTACCGGAACGTCGGGTCCGACGTCGTCCTCGAGGACTGGGAGCCGGCACGAACCGGCCCCCTTCTCGCGGCCGATGCGCTCCGCGAGACGCCGCTCGTCGGGGACGGCGCCGTCGTGCTGTTCCACGCCTGGCCACCCGGCACGCTCGACGCGCTGCCCGCGATCGTCGACGGGCTGCGCGATCTCGGCGTCGCCTTCGTCCGGATCGACGCCCTGGAACGGTTCGCCGGGCCGGCCGCGGCCGCACCGCCCGCGACCGAGCACCTGGCCGATGCGACCGAACGACCCGCCCGATGACGACGCCCGCCGTGCTTGCCGTCGATGGCGGCAACTCGAAGGCCGACGTCGCGCTGGTCGCCGCCGACGGGCACCTGCTCGGCGCCGTGCGCGGGCCGACGATCTCGCACCAGGCGACGTCCCTCGGCGAAGGGATGCGGCGCCTCGGTCGGCTCGTCGCCGCCGCCGGCGGGCGCGCCGATGTCCGGCCGTCGATCGCGGTCCATTGCGTCGCCGGTGCCGACTACCCGAGCGACGTCCAGCAGCTCGAACGGTCGTTTGCGGCGGTCGCGCCAGCCGGCCAGACGCTCGTCCTCAACGACACGTACGCCGCCCTGCGCGCCGGGGCGACCCGATCGTGGGGCATCGTCCTGATCTGCGGCCAGGGGATCAACGCGGCCGCGGTCGGCGTCGATGATCGGCGTGTCCGGTTCGCCGGGGTCGGCGACATCGCCGGCGACTGGGGAGGAGCTGGATCGGTCGGGATGGCCGGGCTCGGTGCCGCGGTCCGGGCGCGCGACGGGCGCGGGCCGCGGACGGCCCTCGAGGAAACCATCCCGGCCGCCGTCGGGCTCGTCCGGCCCGAGGCCGTGACCCACGCCTACTACTCCGGCCGTCTCGACGAACGCCGGATCGGCGAGCTCGCGCCGACCGTATTCGCGACCGCGGCCGCGGGCGACGCGGTCGCCCGATCGATCATCGATCGGCTGGCGGACGAGCTGGCCACGATGGCCGCCGCCCTGGCCCGGCGCGCCCATCTCGTCCGGCGCGGGCCGGAGGTCGTCCTCGCCGGGAGCGTCTTCCGGACCGGCGACGCCGGGTTCCACGAGCGGCTGCACGACCGGATCACGGCCGCGATCCCGGCGGCCCGGATCGTGCGACTGAGCGCGCCGCCCGTCGTGGGCGCGGCGTTGATCGGCCTCGACCGCCTGGCGGGCGGCGCAGCGGATCCCGCGGTCGAGGCTCGCGCCCGGGCCGCGTTCGACGATTGGAACGCCACACCGGTCGTTGTCACGTCGTCGTAGCACCGTTCGGCCGGGCGCCCGTGCGCCGCATCACCGGCCAGGTGGCATCCTTCGCCAGACACCCCTTCTTCCGGAGTCCGCACGTGTCCTACGCCTCCCGCCCGGAGCGCGGCTCGAGCCGCGAGCTTCCGGCGCGCACCTCTCCGTCGGTCGCCGGCTGGATCGCCCTCGCGATCTGGGCGATGTTCGCCATCCTCGCCCTGCTCCTGACCGTCGGAGTCGTGAGCGCGTTCTCGCGCTACACCGCCAACCTCAAGCCGCCGACGGCCGCACTCAAGGACCTCGGCTACACGACGCAGTCGGTCATCTTCGACCGGAACGGGGTCGAGCTCGCCCGGTTCGGCGGCGAGAAGCGCGAGATCGTCGCCTTCGCCGACATCCCGCCGATCGTCGTCGACGCCCAGGTCGCGATCGAGGACAAGACGTTCTGGGACAACGCCGGCTTCGACCCGCTCGCGATCATCTCGGCCGGCATCGACAGCCTGCGCGGCAACAGCCGGGGCGCCTCGACCATCACCCAGCAGCTCGTCCGACAGCGGCTTCTCGACGCCGATCTCGTGAAGGACCCGAGCCGCACCCTGGAACGCAAGATCAAGGAGATCGTCCAGTCGATCCGCCTGACCGAGGCGTACCCGGGCATCGACGGCAAGCAGCAGATCATCGCCGCCTACCTGAACCAGAACTACTACGGTAACCAGACCTACGGGGTGAAGGCGGCGGCCGAGACGTATTTCGGCCATCCCCTGTCCGAGACGACGCCCGCCGAGGCGGCGATCCTCGCCGGCCTGGTCAAGTCGCCCTCGAACTACGACCTCGTCCGGAACGCGATCGAGAGCTGTGACCCGCCCGAGCCGAACAGCACCGATCCGTGCAAGGGCAAGACGATCCTGACCGTCCCGGCCGACACCGTGATCGTCCAGCGCCGCAACCAGATCCTCCAGCTCCTTGCGAGCGGGCGAACCGTCCTCTCGAAGGACCAGTACAGCCCGGATCAGCTGGTCGCAGCCGAGCAGGAGCCGGTGATCGTCGCGCCGCAGAAGATCCCGCCGTGGAAGGCGCCCCACTTCGTCTGGGCGGTGCTCCAGGAGCTCGCCGAGCGGGTCTGCGGCCCGAACACCCCGACCTGTGACGCCCTCGAGGCGGGCGGCCTGACCGTCACGACCACGCTCGATTCGAAGCTCCAGACGATCGCCGAGAAGTGGGTCCAGGCGGCCGCCGTCGTGCCCAACGCCAAGGGCGCGAATGGTCCCGCGACGGCGTGGAAGGCGCTCAAGCTGCCGGGGGCCGTGCCCCAGTGGGTGAAGAACCTGCGCGGCAAGGACATCCATAACGGCGCCCTCGTCGCTCTCGATTACCAGACCGGCGAGCTGATTGCGTACGTCGGCAGCGCCAACTACTACGCGGCGAAGAGCACGCCCCAGTTCCAGGCGAAGTACGACGTGGTCGGCGACGGGTTCCGCCAGCCCGGCTCGGCGTTCAAGCCGTTCAACTACCTGGCCGCCATCAACGACGGGAAGCTCAGCGCCGGCTCGATGCTGATGGACACCGCGACCGACTTCGGCGGCAACTACACGCCGTCGGACGCGGACAACCTCGAGCGCGGCCCCGTCCGGGTCCGGACCGCGCTCCAGTTCTCGCTGAACATCCCGTCCGTGAAGGCGGCCCAGATCAACGGCCCCGACCAGCTGTTCGCCCGCGCCCGGGACTTCGGGATGGTCTTCGCCTCCGACAAGACGAATGCCGGACTGTCGATTGCGCTCGGCGTCCAGGAGGTCCGTCCGGTCGATCTCGTGACGGCCTACGGCACCCTCGCCAACGGCGGCAAGATGCTCCCCCACACGACGATCCTCACCGTGCGCGACCAGACCGGCAAGGACGTCGTGAAGCCCTACCTGCCGCCCGATGGCAAGCAGGCCGCCAGCCCCCAGGCGGCCTGGATCGTGACCGACATCCTGGCCGGCAACACGAACCCCCGGGTCAACCCGTTCTGGGGCAAGTTCGAGCTGACCGGTCCGAAGGACGAGCGCCGCCCCGCGACCCTCAAGACGGGCACGAACAACGACGCCAAGGACCTCAACGCCTACGGCTTCATCGCCCCGCCGACGAGCGCGGGCCGGCAGAAGGGCGAGTACGCCCTCGCAGTCGGAGCCTGGAACGGCAACAGCGACAATACCGTCGTCGGGAAGGTCTTCTCGATCGACGTCACGACGTACGTCTGGCAGGGCTTCCTCCAGGAAGCGACGAAGGCCTGGGCCGTCAACGACTTCGCCCGCCCCGACGGCCTCGTCCAGGCGAAGATCGACCCGTTCACCGGTCTCAAGCCCCAGCCCGGCGCGAAGACGATCGACGAGTGGTTCATCACCAACACCGTGCCGCAGGACACGATCCCGGTCGGCGCCTGCGGCCAGGCCGTCCTCGACTCGCCCGGCGTCCACGAGCACGAGCACGCCAACTGGATGACCGCCGACCTCGACTGGCTGAACCGGGCGAAGCGCGGTCCCGGCGTCTCCGGCGGCGTCAACCACACCCGCACGGCGTACTTCTACAACGGCGTGTTCCAGCCGTTCGGCCGGTCGTGGGGGGCGCTCGTCGAAGGTCACGGGTGCACGGCCCCGAGCCCGTCGGTCACGTGCTACCCCGTCCCGACGCCCGATCCCAGCGGCGCCGTCCCGTCGTTCGTCGTGCCGTCCGCCGATCCGTCGGCCAATATCGTGTTCGAGCCCTGCCCGACCCCGGTTCCATCGGCCAGCGTGGAGCCGAGCGTGGAACCATCAGCGGAGGCGACCCCGACGCCGACGGAGGCGCCGACACCGACACCCACCGAGGCCGCGACACCGAAGCCGACGCCTCCGCCGACGGCGACGCCGACGGCGGGCGCATCGGCCGCCGGCGAGGCAAGCGGCGCACCCTGACGATCCCGGCCCTCGCCAGCGGGTAGCATCGCTCGAGTGGACCGCCTGGCCGCCACGCGTGACGAGATCGACCTGAACGCCGACGTCGGCGAGTCCTTCGGCCCGTGGCCGATGGGCGCCGACGACGACCTGATCCCGCTCGTCAGCAGCGTCAACGTCGCATGCGGAGCGCACGCCGGGGACCCGGCGACGATCCTCCGCACGGTGGCTCTCGCGATCAGTCACGGCGTCGTGGTCGGCGCCCACCCCGGGTATCCCGATCTCGCGGGGTTCGGGCGGCGCGAGCTCGACATGACCCCGGCCGACCTCCGCGCGTCGCTCGTCGTCCAGATCGGGGCGGTCCAGGCCGCCGCCCGGCTCGGCGGGACGACCGTTCGCCACGTCAAGCCCCATGGCGCCCTGTACAACCGGGCCGCCCGCGACGAGCGGACGGCGACGACGATCGCCGAGGCGGTCCGCGACCTCGACCCGGGTCTCGTCCTCGTCGGCCTGGCCGAGTCGCGATCGATCGCGGCGGGTCGGGCGGCCGGTCTGGCAGTCAGCGAGGAGGCCTTCGCCGACCGCCGCTACGAGGCCGACGGATCGCTCCGCTCGCGGTTGCGGGCCGGGGCGCTGCTCGGACCCGAGGACGCGGCGGCGCAAGCCCTCGCGATCGCCCGCGACCGGACGGTCGTGGCCGGCGACGGATCGCGGCTGAGCGTTCGAGCGGACACGATCTGCATCCACGGCGACAGCCCCGATGCTGTCGCGATCGCGATGGCGGTCCGCGCCGCGCTGATCGGGGCCGGGATCCGGATCGCGAGCCGGCCGCCCGATGGGTGACGCGGCGATCGAGCCGTTCGGAGACGCCGCGCTCCTGATCACGTTCGGGTCGACCGTCGATGCGCGCCTCGCCGCGCGATCCCGGGCGGCGGCGACGGCGCTCGACGCCGCTCGAGCGGGCCTGCCGGCCGTCGGGCGCCCCGTGCCGGCTCATGCATCGGTGCTCG
>DATNBW010000307.1:0-6526 GCA_035607275.1 Verrucomicrobiia bacterium
CCGACCGGACCCCGATCGTCGCCGACATGAAGCCCGGTGGCCGCTACGCCGCCTCGGAGCTGTACGAGGTCGAGAACGCGTCGTGCCCAGGCCCCGGCGCATGCGGCGGCCAGTTCACCGCCAACACGATGAGCATGGTCATGGAGACGCTCGGCCTGTCGCCGGCGGGAATGAACGAGATCCCGGCCGAGGACCCGAACAAGGACGACGCCGCCCGGCGCGCCGGCGAGATGGTCATGCGCCTCGTCCGTGACGACATCCGCCCCTCGGCCTTCGTCACCCGGGCATCGATCGACAATGCGATCGCCGCCGTGGCCGCGACCGGCGGCTCGACGAACGCCGTCCTCCACCTGCTCGCGATCGCCCACGAGTTCGGGATCCCGCTCGAGATCGACGAGTTCGGGACGATCGCCGACCGGACGCCGATCGTCGCCGATCTCCAGCCGGGCGGCCGCTACACCGCGACCCACCTGTACGAGGCCGGCGGTCTCGCCCTCGTCTTCCGCGAGCTCCTGGCCGGATCCCGGCTCGACGGATCCACCCCGAACGTCGATGGCCGGACGATCGCCGGCATCGCGCAGGGCGCGGTGGCGACGGCGGGCCAGGACGTCGTGGTCCCGATCGACCGGCCGCTCAAGCCGACCGGCGGCCTGGCGATCCTGCGCGGGTCCCTGGCGCCCGACGGCTGCGTCGTCAAGCTGGCCGGCCACGAGCGCCGCCTCCATCGCGGACCTGCCCGGGTCTTCGACTCCGAGGGCGACTGCTACGCCGCGGTCCGCGATCGGCGGATCGTCCCCGGCGACGTTGTCGTCATCCGCTACGAGGGCCCCGTCGGCGGACCCGGGATGCAGGAGATGCTGAGCGTGACGGCGGCCCTCACCGGCGAGGGCCTCGGCGACAGTGTGGCCCTGATCACCGACGGCCGGTTCTCCGGCGGCACCCACGGGTTGATGATCGGCCACATCGCGCCCGAAGCCGCGCTGGGCGGTCCGATCGCCTTTGTCGAGGAGGGTGACGAGATCGTCATCGATGTCGATGCCCGTCGCCTCGACCTCGCCGTTCCGGCGAACGTGCTCGAGCAGCGCCGCGGTCGCTGGTCGGCGCCGGCGCCCCGCTATGCCGGCGGCGTCATGGCCAAGTATTCGGCACTCGTCTCGTCGGCCTCGCAGGGTGCGGTGACCACCGGCCGGCGGATGACGGCGGCCCTCGGCCGGAGCGGCGCACCGGAGGGATCGCCGGCCGTGTTCGCGGAGTCCGTCATCAGCGCCGGATGACGGTCCGGATCGGGTTCAAGACCTCGCCGCAGGACGTCGACTGGGCGACGCTCGACGCCACCTGGCGACGGGCCGGCGAGCTCGGCGGCGAGCCGGGCGGCGGGTTCGACAGCGGGTGGCTGAACGACCACCTGACCAACATGAACCCCGAGGTCCCGGGCGCGTCGCTCGAGGCCCTGACCCTGCTGGCGACGCTCGCCCACCACGTCCCGGGCGTGACCGTCGGTCACGCGGTCCTGTCGAACACGTTCCGCCATCCCGTCCTCCTGGCGAAGGCGGCGACGGTCCTCGACCATGCGACGCAGGGTCGATTCGTCCTCGGGCTCGGGGCAGGCTGGTTCGACGAAGAGCACGGCCCGTTCGGGCTCGAGCTGCCGCCGATCGGCGAGCGGATCGACCGGCTCATCTCCGCGGTCGGCGTCCTCGAGGCCCTGTTCTCGCCGGCCGCGAGCGCGCCACCCGGCGTCACCCGCCCCGATCGGTTCTATCCGCTCGCCGGTGCGACGAACCTGCCGCCGCCGCTGACCCCCGGCGGGCCGCCGATCTACCTCGGTGGCCAGAAGCCGCGCGGCATCGCCCTCGCCGCGCGAAGCGCGTCCGGCTGGCTCCAGCCCGGCAACCAGGCCGGGGATCCGGGGTACCTCCGGACCAGGCGCGACGAGCTGCTCGCCGCGATGGAGGCCATCGGCCGCGATCCGGCCGGGTTCGACTTCGTCGGCCAGGTCCACCCGGGCCGCACCGCCGCGTCTCGAGCAGAGGGACTCGGCGCCGCCCGCGGGATGATCGCGGCGGGAGCCACCCATATCGTCCTCGGCGTCCCGCCGGAGACGGGCCCGGCCGGCCTCGACGCCATCGCCCGCGAGTGCCTGGCGCCGCTGCGCGACCGATTCGGGTGACCGTCGTCGTCCGACGCGCGACTGCCGGCGACGAGGATCTCGCGGCGATCGCCCACATCATCAACATTGCGTCGCCCCAGGACGGCACGTCGGTCGAGGATCTGCGTTGGACGGACCGGGTGTATCCCGGCGGCGCCCGGTTCCTGGCCGAGCTGGACGGCCGGTTCGTCGGTGCCGCCACGGTCGGCCGGATCTTCGTCCATCCACCGGAATATGAGGCGCTCTGGGCGACAGTCGACGTGCTGCCCGAGGCCCGGCGCACGGGCATCGGTGGCGCCCTTCTGGCCGCGACAGCCCGGATCGCCGCCGCCGCCGGCAAGACCCACCTCCACGTGCCGACGGCTGGAGACCGGCCGGACGCCATCGCCTTCCTGGAGCACCGCGGATTCGTCGAGCACGAGCGCATGCATGCCGTTCGCCTCGATCTCGACGGCCTGATCGCACCACCGATCGATCCGCCCGACGGGATCGAGCTGACCGATCTCGCGACGCGGCCGGACCTCGTCGGCGGCGTCCATGCCGTCGCGGCCGAAGCCTTCGTCGACATCCCGGGCGGCGACGAGCCGATGGCGGTCGGCGACCTCGCCGAGTTCCGCGCTCGCGATGTCGATCGTGCCGGGATCCCCCACGATGGCTTCATCGTCGCCGTCGAGCGCGATGGCGGCCGGGTCGTCGGATACGCCGCTCTCATCCTCAAGCCCGGCGATCCGACGGTCGCGTTCCACGACATGACCGCCGTGGCCCGGTCCTGGCGGAGGCGCGGCCTCGCGATCGCCCTCAAGCGTCGAACGATCGGCTGGGCGATCGGGCACGGGCTGACCGCGCTGGAGACCGGGAGCGACGAAGCGAACATCGGGATGCAGGCGGTCAACGCCCGGCTCGGCTACCGGCCGCTGCCGGACCTCCTGACGATGCGCGGACCGCTCGATCGGGCGATGATGACGCGGTGACCCTGCCGCCCGATCCCCAGGCCTATGACAGCGAGCGCGCCGCCGCGGCCCGGCGGCGGGGCCTCTCGACGCCGTACATTCCCGGCGGCCGCGACCCCGATCAGGCCCGTGCCGATGCGGAGGATCGCCGTCTCCTTCGGATCCTCGTGACGATGGTGATCGTGATCGTCCTCGCCGGGTTCGTGCTCGGCGTGCTGGCCCAGCTGGCCGGCCTGAGCGGGCTCGTCGGCGGCTCCGGCTGACCGTGGCCACGAGCGCTGCCCTGCCGTCGCTCGCCCTCGGCGACGGCGTCATCGATGCAGCCGGCGACGAGCTCGTCGAGACCCTCCGGGCGCTGATCCGCATTCCGTCGGTCAACCCGGTGCCGGCCGACGCACCCGACGGCGAGACGCGGGCGGCAAGCTGGATCGCGGCCGCCCTGACCGACGCCGGCCTCGTGCCCGAGATCCTGGAGGCGGTCCCGGGTCGCGGCTCCGTGGTCGCCCGTCTCCGAGGCGACGGAACCGGCGGCGAGCCGCTTCTGCTCCTCGGTCATCTCGATGTCGTGCCCGCGGCGCCCGAGCCGTGGACGCATGGGCCGTTCGACGGCGACGTCGCCGACGGCTACATCTGGGGCCGCGGCGCGGTCGACATGAAGAACCTCCTCGCGATGGAGCTGACCGTCGTCCGGATGCTCGCCGCCGAGGCCCGGTCGGCCGGCCGCGATCCGGCGTCGGACCCGATCCCCGGCCTGACCCGCGACATCCTGTTCGCGAGCACGGCCGACGAGGAGGCCGGCGGCCTCAACGGGATCGGCTGGATCGTCGCGGAACGGCCCGAGCTGATCCGGGCCGCGGCCGCGATCAACGAGTCGGGGGCCGTCGCGACCACCTTCGGGGGCCGGCGCTTCTACCCGATCGGCGTGGCCGAGAAGGGCTACGCGGTCTACCGCCTGACCGTGCGCGGGACGTGGGGCCACGGCTCGATGCCGCGCGACGACAACGCCGCGGTGCGGGCCGCGACCGCCGTCACCCGCCTCGCGGTCCAGGGCGGCCCCCGCCCCACCGACGTGATGCGGACCTTCCTGACCGGCGTGGCCGACCAACTCGAAGGCGAGCCGGCCCGGCTCCTGCGGGCGCTCGCGAGCGACGACCCACGCCTCGGCGAGGCGGGACTCGACGCGATCTGCGATCCGATCGCGGCGCGCGTCATCCGCGCCCTGCTGCGCGACACGGTCAGCCCGAACATCGTTCACGCCGGGATCAAGTACAACGTCATCCCGGGCGAGGCGACGATCGAGCTCGACTGCCGGCTGCTGCCGGGCACGACCGAGGCCGACATGCGCGAGACGGTGATCGGCCGGCTGGGCGACCTGGCGGCGCACATCGACGTCGATCTCGTCATTCACGCCCCGCCGGTCGCGGCGCCGCTCGACGGTGACCTGTACGGCCTCCTGGCGAGGACGGTCGTCGACCACGACCCGGCCGGAATCCCGCTGCCGTTCATGGTCCCGTTCGCGACCGACGCGAAGCACACCGCCGCGCTCGGCGTCCCGACCTACGGGTTCTCGCCGCTCCAGCTCGATCCGGATGAGCCGTTCATGGAGCGCTTCCACGGCGTCGACGAGCGGGTCGGGATCGACGCGCTCCGCTGGGGCCTGCCCGTCCTGTATGACGTGGTCCGCCGCTTCTGCTCCTGACCGATGGCCATCCTCGACGTCGATCTCGTCGGCATCGTCTGGATCCGGATCTTCGAGGCACTTCTGATCTTCGTCGCGCTCGTCACGGGCGGGTGGATCCGGGCGGAAGCGAGCAGCGCCGGATGGCCCGTTAGGGCCTGTCGCGTGATCACGGCGATCGCGTGGGCCGTTTCGATCGGCTCGGTAGCAGGATTTGTCAGCCGCACGTTGTGGTTGGAGATCGGAGCGCTTCTCGTCGTCCTGGTCTGTTTCCTGACGTCAGGGTTGATCATCGCGGCGATCGGGGAGCATCCACTTGGCCGACGAGTGTTCACGGAACCCGATGGCGTCCATCCGACCGGGGGCGAGATCGGCGAACGAAGGGTATCGGCGGTCCAGGAAGCCGGCAGTTGGCTCGCATTTGGCGCCGGTGTCGTTGTTGGGGGTTCGGCGTTTTTCGGTCGGTCGATCCTGATCGGCGCGGATCTCTTCCTCGTGGGATGGCTTGCTTCCAGGCGACCGATCCCGGTCGTCTGGATTTCGTTCGTCGGCATCGCCGTCGGCCTTGTCGTCGGAGGCCTCATCACAGCCGACCAGGCGCCGATCACGATTGCGCTGCTCACGATCGGCGTGGTTTGTTCAGCCCTGATCCTCAGGCGCCTGGCGAACGGGCCCGCTCGAAGCCGACCTCTTTGAGCGACCCAACCCTAGCTCCGGATCGGTTCGCCGTCGCCTTCGCCGCCGTCGGTCGTGACAGCGATCTCCTCGTCGCAGGTCGTGCAGCGGAAGATCGTCCGGCGCAGCCACGACCGCTCGGAGTCGTGTGCCGTCGAGTCGTGCTCGACACGCTCCATGGGCGACCAGCTGTCATCGCCGTGACTGTGCTCGATGAACAGCTCCTGACCGATGCGCATGTTGGGGTCCATGGGTCTCCCGGGGTGCGAGGAGGAGTGGACCCGCATCGTCCCGCGATCGGCGGAAAGGCGCAACTGGCGTCGCGGACCTTCCCACGGCGCGGGATCCGGTCGAGTCCGTGGTGCCGGATGGGACGCAGGCTGGTCCGCAGGCGCGACGCCGCGACGCCTACTCGGCGCGGTTCTTGATCAGCCGGCCGCGCCGGGAGATCGCGTGGGTGGCGAGGGCGGCGACCCCCATCGCGATCAGTGCCCGTTCGGCGGTCGGCATCGGTCGGACGGCGGACAGGAACTGGTCGGCGCGGGCCCGGTCGACGACGCGCAGGAGCGCGGCCCCTCGCGGCGTCAGCTGGAGCGTCCGCTGGCGACGATCCTCCTCCTCGACCCGCCGTTCGACGAGCCGCCGCCGGACCAGCCCGTCGACGAGCCGGCTGGTCGCGGACGGCGAGCGGTTGATGACCTCGGCGAGGTCGCCGATCGTCATCGTGCCCGAGTCGGCGAGGACATAGAGCGCGGCGAGCTGGGTGAACCCGAGGCGCATCTCGCCGAGCTGCGAGGCGAACCCGATGACCAGCTCGCGCCACAGGGCGCGGCCCATCGCGACCCGCTCGGAGATCTGCCGGACGTTCGTGATCCGCGTTCCGGCCGCGAGGACCGTGGCCGACAGGTCGGCCTCGAACCGCCGGGCAATGGCCCGCGCCGGCGGTGGCGGCCCGACGCGGCGGCCGGGGGGGCGGGAGTCGACGGTCACCGCCGGGACCGGCAGGAGGGTCGGAGGAGCATCGCGTGCATGGCGCGGAGGATATCCCGATCCCGGCAGGTCCGTGCACACTCG
>DATNBW010000312.1:0-6582 GCA_035607275.1 Verrucomicrobiia bacterium
TCCCGCCGTGGCCCACCCGTTTCGTGGCCGTCAGGCGCCGGACGAGACCGACGACATCGTGCGACGTCGGCCCGACCGCCTTCGCGACCACGAGGACGCCGTCGAGGCTCATCGACTGAGACCAGTCAGCGGACGACCGCGGCGGCCATCCGCTCGGCTTCGGCGAGGACCGCGCGACGGGCCTCGTCGACGGGCAGGACGATCGTCGCGCCGGCGGCACGGGCATGCCCTCCGCCGCCGAACCGGCCGGTCAGGACCGTGGCGTCGACCCCGCCCGGCTTCGTCCGCACGCTGATCCGGGTCCCGTCACCGGACTCCTTGAAGACGATCGCGATCTCGGCCTCCTCCGATTGCGCGAGCAGGTCGATGATCCCCTCGGAATGGGCGGCGATCGCACCGGTGGCGACCAGGTCCGCTTCGAGGATCGTCGCGTGGATGATCCGTCCGCCCGCGCCGGTCTCGAGCCGGTCGAGCACGCGTCCGAACAGCTTCAGCTGGGCGTCGGGCTTGGACCGGTACAGCCGACGCGAGATGTCCGACAGGGGGGCGCCGGCCTCGACCAGCGCGCCCGACACGGCGAGCGTCCGCGGCGTCGCGTTCGGATGGGCGAACGTCGCGGTGTCCATGACGATGCCGGCCATGAGCGCGGCCGCCAGCGCACCGTCGCCCTCGGTCAGGGGCGCGCCGAGGCGGACCGCGAGGAGCGTGACCATCTCGCAGGTCGCGGCGCTCCCGGGCTCGATCCAGTCGGCCTCGCCGACGGCCTCGTTCGACGCGTGATGGTCGATCACGACCCGCGGCAGGCGCTCGAACAGCTCGGGATGGCGACCCCGGACCGCGCCGATCCGATCGAGCGAACCGCAGTCGGAGACGACCAGGAGGTCGTAGTCGATGTCCGGATCGGGATCGAGGCGCGCTCGGGCGGCGTCCGTCAGGAAGTCGTAGATCGGCGGGATCGGATCGGCGAAGACCGCGGTGGCCGTCGCTCCCCCGCGTTCGACCAGTCGGCAGATCGCGAGCGTGGCACCCAGCGTGTCGGCGTCCGGGTTCTCGTGGCCGACGGCGAGGACGCGCCGCGCCGTCGACAGGCGCTCGATCACCGCCGCCGGCACGGCGTCGAGCCACGGCGAGAGGTCGATCATCGGCGACGTTTGCCCGGCACGGTCCGGTTCGTCCGCGACCCGGGCCGGAACGTCCGCCGCGGCTGGCCGGCTGCCCGGGCCGCCGCGTCCCGGGCGGCGGCGCTCGCGAGATCCGCCGCGGCGCCGCCGAGGCCCTCGGTGATCGAGCGCTCGGTCGGGATGAGCTGGGTCGGCGTCGGGAGCGTCTCGCCCTCCGGCGCACGATCCTCCGGGAGATGGCCGGCCTCGAGCTCGTCGAGCAGGTGGAGGACGCGCGTCCCCCGCTCGAGCGTCTCGTCGAGCTCGAGGTGGAACTCGGGGATGCGCTTCATGCGCAGGCGCTTCCCGAGCTCGTGGCGGACGAACGGCATGTGACGGCCCATCGCGGCGACCGCGGCCCGCCGCACCTCGACCGGACCGATCACGCTCACGAGGACCTTCGCGTGGCGCAGGTCCGGTTGCGTCTCGACGCCGGTGATCGTGGCGAATCCGATCTTCGGATCGTCCACCTCCCGGGTCAGGATCGCATTGATCTCCTGACGGAAGAGCTCGTCGATCCGATCAGTCCTGGCGGTCATCGGGCACTGCCCGAATCAGCTCGGAAGGACGCGGCTGACGCTCTGGGAGGTGAAACATTCGATGATGTCCCCCTCCTCGAGGTCGTTGTACCCGGCGAGGCCGATGCCGCACTCGTAGTTCTTCTCGACCTCGCGGACGTCGTCGCGGAAGCGGCGGAGCGACTCGATCCGGTCGGTGACGACGATCTTGCCGTTGCGCCAGACACGCGCGCCACCCCGGACGATCCGGCCGTCGGTGACGAAGCAGCCGGCGATGACCGTGCTCTTGCCGACGCGGAAGATCTGGCGGACCTCGGCACGACCCTCGACGACCTCGACGATCTCGGGCTCGAGCAGGCCCTGGAGGGCGGCCGAGATGTCGTCGGTCAGCTTGTAGATGATGTCGTACAGGCGGACGTCGACACCCTCCGCATCTGCCGCGCGACGGGCGGTCTCGGTGATCTTCGTGCTGAAGCCGACGATGATCGCGTCCGAGGCGGACGCCAGCATGATGTCGTTGTCCGTGATGTCGCCGGCGCCCTCGTGGAGGACGTTGATCCGGATCTCGTCCTGGTTGAGCTGGTCGAGGGCGTGGGTGATCGCTCCGAGCGAACCCGACACGTCGGCCTTGAGGATGATCCGGAGCTCCTTGGCCTGGCCGGCCTGGATCTGCCGATAGAGGTCCTCGAGCGTCGCCCGGCCGCTGCCGTCGCCGCCCTTCGCCGCCGCCTCGGCCTGGCGGGTCTCGACCATCGCGCGGGCGGCCTTCTCGTCGGCCACGACCCGCAGGATGTCGCCGGCCTCGGGCACGGCAGACAGCCCGAGCACGACCACGGCCGACGACGGGCCGGCCTTCGTGATCCGCTTGCCCTCGTCGTTCTCGAGGGCCCGGACCTTGCCGAACGTCTCGCCGACGACGATGACGTCCCCGACGCGGAGGGTACCGGTCTGGACGATCGCGGTCGCGATCGCGCCGCGGTTCTTGTCGAGCTGGGCCTCGACGATCGTGCCGACCGCGGGCCGCTTCGGGTTCGCCTTCAGCTCCTGGAGATCGGCGACGAGCAGGATCATCTCGATCAGCTCGTCGAGACCGACCCGGGTCCGGGCAGACACCGGGACGAGCGGCGTGTCGCCGCCGTAGTCCTCGACGATCACGCCGGCCTCGGACAGCTCGGTCTTGACCCGATCCGGGTTCGCGTCGGCCTTGTCGATCTTGTTGAGGGCGATGATGATCGGCACCTTCGCCGCCTTGGCATGGCTGATCGCCTCGAGCGTCTGGGGCATGACGCCGTCGTCCGCGGCCACGACGACGACCGCGATATCGGTCACCTTTGCCCCGCGGGCACGCATGGCGGTGAATGCCTCGTGACCCGGGGTGTCGAGGAAGACGACGCGCTTGCCGTCGTGCTCGACCTCGCTCGCGCCGATGTGCTGGGTGATCCCGCCACGCTCGCCGGCCGCGACCTCGGTGGTCCGGATCGCGTCGAGCAGGCTCGTCTTGCCGTGGTCGACGTGGCCCATGACGGTCACGATCGGGGCGCGCGGCACGAGATCGGCCTCGTCGTCCGCCTCGAACAGGACTTCCTTGGCGGCAGGCGCGGGTGCCCGCTCCTCCTCGCCCTCGACGGCCACGCCGGCGGTCGGGGCGATCGTCTCGGCCACCTCGTAGCCGAGCTCGCCCGCGACCAGCGACGCGGTGTCGCGGTCGATCAGCTGGTTGATCGTGGCGAAGATCCCGCTCTTGATCAGCTCGCGGATGACGTCGGCCGGGTTGACCGCGAGCAGCTCCGCCAGCTCCTTGACGGTGATCGTCGTCGGCAGCTCGATCGCGCCGCGTTCGCGGGGATCGATCACCTGCACCTGTGAATTCGCGTCGCCGGGACGACGCGGTGGCTTGCGGGGCCCGCGCCGGCCGCGGGTGCCGCTCCTACTCCTGGCCACGGGCTCCTCCTTGTGTCGTCATCATCTCCGGTCCCGCCAGGAGCACCGCGCGGAGCTCCTGGGGAACGGTCGCCTCGAGTGCGCGCCCGAGGGCGCCGCGCTCGGCGGCGAGGGTCCAGCAGCCGGCGTCCCGGCAGAGGTAGGCACCCCTGCCGGCCAGCCGGCCGGTCTCATCCATTGTCATCTGTCCGGCGGGTGTCCGGACCACGCGAATCAGGTCGCGCTTGGGACGTGCCGTCCGACAGGCCACGCACGACCGGGTCGGGACGCGCCGAGGCGCGTCCGGTCGCCGCCCGGCTACGAGCCTACCTCCTCGGTGGTGGTGGTCGCCTTCTTCGTCCGGGTCTTCTTCGGTGCCGCCTCGGCCGGGCCTGCGTCGTCGGCAGCCGGCTTCGCGGTCGCGGTCGCGGCCGGCTTCTTCGCCCGGCTCTTCGGAGCCGCCTTGGGCTCCGGGGTCGGTGCGGTCCCCGGCTCGATCGCCGACTTGGCCGCCACGGCCCTCTTCGTCGCGCGCGCCTTCTTCGGTGCGGCCTCGACGGTCGTGTCCGTTGCGCTGCCGGGAGCGCTCGCGGCGTCGGCCGCCGGCGCAGCAGCCGTCGCCTCGGCCCGGACGGGCTCCGCGGCGGTTCGCGCGACGGCCGGTGCAGCCGACGCCTCGTCCTCGGCCGCCTTGGCCGCGACCGAGACGTCGCTCCGGATGTCGATCCGCCAGCCGGTCAGGCGCGCCGCCAGGCGGGCATTCTGGCCCTCGCGGCCGATCGCCAGCGACAGCATCCGCTCGGGGACGGTCACGTTGGCGATCCGCTTCTCCTCGTCGATGTCGACGCTGATCACCTGGGCGGGCGACAGAGCGTTGGCGACGAAGACGCTGGCGTCGTCGTTCCACGGGATGATGTCGATCTTCTCGCCACCGAGCTCGGCCACGACGGCCTGGACCCGGGCGCCGCGCTGGCCGACCGTCGCACCGACCGGATCGAGGCCCTCCTGGCGCGACGACACGGCGACCTTCGAGCGCGACCCGGGCTCGCGCGCGATCGCCTTGATCTCGACGGTGCCGCTGTGGATCTCCGGAACCTCGAGCTCGAACAGGCGCTTGAGGAAGCCCTTGTGGGTCGGGCTGACGAGGATCTGCGGTCCGCGGCTCGAGCGGCGGACCTCGAGGACGAACGCCTTGACGTTCTGCCCGATCCGGTAGTGCTCGACCGAGGACTGCTCGGAGGTCGAGAGGACCGCCTCGACGTTGTTGCCGACGTCGAGGATGATCGCCCGCGGCTCGACCCGGTTGACCGCGCCGGTGATCATCTCGCCCTCGCGGTTGGCGAACTTGTCGAAGACCTGGTCGCGCTCGACCTCGCGGATGCGCTGGAGGACGATCTGCTTGGCCGTCTGGGCGCCGATCCGGCCGAAGACGTCGTCCGGCAGCTCCTCGGTCTCGACGAGCTCGCCGGGCTTGGCGTCGGCCTTGAGCGCGCGGGCCTCCTCGAGCGTGAACTCGATGAGCGGATCCTCGACCTCGTCGACCGCGAGGCGGGCCCGGAACACCCGGATCTTGCCGGTCTCGGCGTCGATCCGGACGTGGATGTCCTCGTCCCCGGCGACGCGCCGGTAGGCGGATTGGATGCCGTCCTCGACCGCATGGATCAGCTGCTCGCGAGAAACCTGCTTCTCGGCGTTGAGCTGGAGGAGGGCACCGACGAAATCGCGACTCACGATGCCTCCTCGCTGCTGCACGGTTTCCGGTGGGCCGACATAAAGAAACGTGGGGGTCACCCACGCACGGAGCGGCCGTTCAGTTACGGAGAACTATACACCCGGATGGGTGGACGGCTCAAACGTGGCGTGAGCGTGGCGACTGGCCGGCGCGACCACCCTTCCCGGCCAAACGACAGCCTGGACGTCCGTATCCATTCCGGATGGCCTCGAGCCGGTCCGAATGCGCCCTACCGCCGCCCCGGCTGTCGTCTGAGTCCGTTTTCGGCGTCGAGGGTGGTCGGCGCGCCCCCCTCCGGGCTCCCAAGGTGATCGTGGCTGTCGTTTGATCGCCGCACCCGCGTCAGGTGGGGGCCGTCAGCGTCGAGGTCGCGGGGTAGCGGCGGTCGACGTACTCCTCGAGGATCCCGATGAACTCGTCGACCAGGCCCTCGCCGCGGAGCGTCCGATCGAGCTTCCCGTCGATGAACACCGGGGCGACCGGGTCCTCGAACGTGCCGGGCAGCGAGATCCCGATGTCGGCGTGCTTGCTCTCGCCCGGGCCGTTGACGACGCAGCCCATGACCGCGACCCGCATCTCCTCGACGCCGGGGTGCGTTTCCTGCCAGGCAGGCATCCGGTCCTTGAGGTGCTGCTGGATCTGCTGGGCCATCTCCTGGAAGAAGGTCGAGGTCGTTCGGCCGCAGCCGGGACAGGCGCTGACCTGGGGCAGGAACGAACGCAGGCCCATGGACTGGAGGACCTGCTGGGCGATCTCGACCTCCTCGGTCCGATCGCCGCCGGGGGCCGGCGTGAGGGACACCCGGATCGTGTCGCCGATGCCCTCGTTCAGGAGGATCGCCAGGCCCGCCGTCGAGGCGATGATCCCCTTCGAGCCCATGCCTGCCTCGGTCAGCCCGAGGTGGAGCGGGTAGTCGCTGCGGGCGGCGAGGAGCCGGTAGACGTCGACGAGGTCGCGGACCTGGGAGACCTTCGCGCTGATGATGATCTGGTCGTGGCGGAGGCCGGTCTCCTCGGCCAGCTCGGCCGAGCGCATCGCCGACTCGATCATCGCCTCGATCATCACGTCGCGGGCGTCGCGCGGCGCGCTCGACGTGGCGTTCGCGTCCATCAGCCGCGTCAGCAGCGACTGGTCGAGCGAGCCCCAGTTCACGCCGATCCGGACCGGCTTGTCGTGCTCCATCGCCACCCGGATCATGGTGCGAAAGTTCTCGTCGTGCCGCTGACCGACGCCGACGTTGCCGGGATTGATC
>DATNBW010000313.1:0-9913 GCA_035607275.1 Verrucomicrobiia bacterium
CGCCGCGGCGGACCAGGTCCGCGTGTTCGAGGCGTTCGCCCAGGCCGGCGACACCCTCACCGACAAGCCGCGCGGGACCGGCCTCGGACTTCCGATCTCGCGCGAGATCGTCGAGGAGCACGGCGGCCGCCTGTGGCTCGAGAGCGAGGTCGGCCGGGGCTCGACCTTCGCGTTCGCGTTGCCGGTGGCGGGCGGATCGGTGGCCTCGCCCGGCGCGCTCGCGGCGTCCGTTTCGGTGGCCTCGCCCGCCTCGGCGGACGCGTCTGCCGCGCTGGACACCGCTGGATGAGCCGGCCGAGCCGGCGCCGTGCCGAGACGGCCGGCCTCCTCGACTTCGGCGTCGTCGAGCGTCGCCTGCGCCTCGGAACGCGACTGCGCGGCGGCCGGCGGGAGGTCGCGCTCACGGAGATCGTCGGCTCGGTCAATCGGAGCCATGACTTCGACACGCGATTCCGGCCCCGGACCCCCGCTCTTCGACGGCTGATCCGCGATCTCGCGGCCGCCCGCCCCGACGTCGCCGACCTGCCGATCGCCCTGCTCCAGGTCGATCACGCGTACTTCGTCGAGGATGGCCACAAGCGGCTGGCGATCGCGGCGGCGGCAGGCCGGACGTTCATCGACGCCGACGTCGACCGGTTCGAGACGCGCTTCCACGTCGACGCGCGGACCACTCCCGACGAGATCGAGGCCACGCATGCGGAGACCTCGTTCCGCGAGGTGACCGGTCTCGATCGAGCCGCCCCGGGCGAGCGCTTCCCGTTGAGCGATCGCGACTGCTACCTGGAGCTGGCGGAATCGGTCAAGGCCCACTCGTACGACCTGTCGCGCGACCAGGGCCGGGTCGTCGGCGCGGCGGAGGCGGCCGAGCACTGGCTCACCGTCGTCTTCCGTCCGGTCGTCGGCCTGGCCCGATCGACCGACGCGGCCCGGCTGCTCGACTCCGCGACCGACGGCGACCTCTTCCTCATCTTCCGGCGGGGGATCAGCGAGCCGATGGACCCGGGCTGGCAGGTCCCCGCCTCGGCGATGTCGCGCGGCCTCGACAACGTGCGGGCGGCGGCCCCGAGCTCGCTCGGCGGGCGTCTCCGGTCGGCGATCGTCCGGCCTCGGCGCGGCGCACGCCTCCTCGACGCCGAGGCCGATGTCCAGGCGCCCGAGGCCGCCGAGCAGGAGCCGAAGTCGGTCGCGTTGGCGCCCGAGGCCGCCGTGCCGGCGCCCAAGTCCGCCGTGCCGGCGCCCAAGTCGCCCGGCGACCGCAACCCACGATGATCAGGCGGCCGCTCGGAGCCGACGGGCCGGAGGTGCCGGTCGTCGGGGTCGGGACCTGGCGGGTCTTCGACCTGCGGGCGGCAGATCAGGCGGTGGCCGATCGCGTGGTCGCGGCGGCCTTCACCGCGGGGGCTCGCGTCGTCGACACCTCGCCGATGTACGGCCGCGCCGAGGAGGTGCTGGCAGCGGCTCTCGCCGAAGAGCGCGAGACGGCGTTCGTCGCCACGAAGGTCTGGTCGTCGTCGGTCGAGGGCGCTCGCGCACACTTCCAGCGAGAGCTGTCGTGGTTCGGCGGGCGGATCGATCTCCTCCAGGTCCACAACCTGGTCGGCTGGCGCGATCACCTTCCCTGGCTCGAGGCCGAGCGCGAGGCCGGCCGGGTCGGGCTGCTCGGGCTGACCCACTTCAGCGCCTCGGCGTTCGACGAACTGGAGATCGCGATGCGGACGGGCCGGTTCCAGGCGATCCAGGTGCCGGTGAACCCGGCCGAGCGGGCTGCCGAGGAGCGGATCCTGCCGCTCGCCGAGGAGCTCGGCATCGGGGTGGTGGCGATGCGCCCGTTCCGCGAAGGGGGCCTCCTGCACCGCCCGTTCCCGCCGGAGCTCGGGGCCGCCGGCCTCGAGTCGTGGCCTGAGGCGCTGCTCCGCTGGACGCTGTCGGATCCGCGGGTGGCCGTCACGATCCCCGCGACCCGTTCGCCGGAGCATGCGGCCGCGAACGCGATGGTCGGCAGCGGCCCGTGGCTCCACCCGGACGTGCGCGAGCTCCTGGCCCGGCTGGCGACCGCCTGATATCGGCGGTGAAGTCCCGCGTGGCAGGATCGCGCCATGCCCGATCGTCGGCGCAGGCGCGCCGGCAGCGAGCGCGGGGAAGGCCTTCGCCGAGCCGCCATCGTCGGGCGGCGCATCGGAATCGGATTGCACGAATCACGGCTTGCCCTGCGAATGTCCCAGCCGGGGCGGCCGATCGGGAGCGTTCTTCATTCACCTCAGGAATGGAACCGATCGGCTGACGGCTCGCCGGCCAACAGACGCGCGACCTGTGAAGATCGAGCGGCGCACAGGCCCGGCCCGCGCGGGCCCGGCGCGTGCCGGGCCGCGCCTGCCGCCTTCAGTACGCGAACAGGAGCTCGCGGTACTTCGGAAGCGGCCAGAGCTCGTCAGAAACGACGGTCTCCAGCTCGTCGGCGACCTCGCGCAGGGCGTTCTGGGCGGGGATCACGTGGTCGGCGAACGCGCGCGCCTCGTCGTGGACGGAGCCCGCCTCGTGGGCCTCGTGCTGGGCATGCTCGAGGGCGTGGATGGCGTCGACGAGGCCGTCCGCGAGGCCCGAGACCTGCTCGCAGATCTCGTTGATCCCGCGCGACGCGGATGAGCTCCGCGCCAGCTCGCCCAGGTACTGGACGGTCGCCGGCAGGATCATCGTCCGGGCGATGTCGAGGGCGCAGCTCGCCTCGATGTTCCCGACCTTGACGTACCGCTCCCAGTTGATGTCGACCCGTGACGCGAGCTCGCGCTCGGACAGGACCCCGAAGGACGAGAAGAGCTGCTTCGCCTTGTCGGTCGTGAGCGCCGGCAGGGCATCGACGGTGTTCTTGTTGTTCGGCAGGCCGCGCGTCGCCGCTTCGGCGTGCCACTCCTCGGAGTAGTTGTTGCCCTCGAACAGGACCTGCTTGTGATCGCGGACGCTCGCCGACAGGATCGAGGTCAGGCCCTCGAAGTCGCCGGGCTTCAAGCCGTCGAGCGCGTCGGCGAGCTCCTTGAGCGCATCGGCCACCGCCACGTTGAGGACGGTCTGCGGCCAGTAGATCGGGGCCGACGAGCCGACCGCCCGGAACTCGAACTTGTTCCCGGTGAACGCGAACGGCGACGTCCGGTTGCGGTCGGTCGCGTCCATCGACAGGGCCGGCAGCGACGTGACGCCGAGCTCGAGCGAGCCGCTCTTCTTCGACTTGGACGCACCGCCCTTGGCCAGCTGCTCGATGACGTCCTCGAGCTGCGAGCCGAGGAAGATCGAGACGATCGCCGGCGGCGCCTCGTTCGCGCCGAGGCGATGGTCGTTGCCGGCGTCGGCGATGCTCGCCCGGAGGAGGTCGGCGTGCGTGTTCACGCCGCGGATCACCGAGACGAGGAACGCGAGGAACTGGGCGTTCTCGTGCGGGTCGTTGCCCGGGTCGAGGAGGTTCTCCCCGTCGTCGGTGGCCATCGACCAGTTGTTGTGCTTGCCCGAGCCGTTGATCCCGGCGAACGGCTTCTCGTGGATGAGGAACATCAGGCCGTGCTGCGGCGCGAGCCGGCGCATCGTGGCCATGACGATCATGTTGTGGTCGGATCCGACCGACGTCGGCTCGTAGACCGGGGCCATCTCGAACTGGCCGGGCGCCACCTCGTTGTGCCGAGTCCGGGCCGGGATGCCGAGCCGCCACAGCTCGCGGTCGAGATCCATCATGAATGCCAGGATCCGCGGCCGGATCGAGCCGAAGTACTGGTCCTCGAGCTCCTGGCCCTTGGGCGAGGGGTCGCCGAACAGCGTCCGCCCGGCCAGGATGAGGTCCGGCCGCTGCTCGGCAAGCCGGCGATCGACGAGGAAGTACTCCTGCTCGGGGCCGATGTTCGTGAACACCCGGCTCGTCGACGTATTGCCGAACCAGCGCAGGACGCGGAGCGCCTCGGCGCCGACCGCCTCCTGCGAGCGGAGGAGGGGGATCTTGTGGTCGAGGGCCTCGCCCGTGAACGAGACGAACGCGGTCGGGATCGTCATCGTGACCCCGTTCGGCTCGACCTGGAGGAAGATCGGGCTCGTGACATCCCAGGCGGTGTAGCCGCGGGCCTCGAACGTCGCCCGGATCCCGCCCGACGGGAACGAGCTCGCGTCCGGCTCGCCCTGGATGAGGTTCTTGCCGGAGAACTCCGCGATCGTCCGCCCGTCGCCGAGCGGCGTCAGGAACGAATCGTGCTTCTCGGCGGTCGAGCCGGTCATCGGCACGAACCAGTGGGTGAAGTGGGTGGCGCCGTGCGCAAGCGCCCACTCCTTGACGCCGTGGGCGACCGCGTCGGCGATCACCGGGTCGAACGGCTCGAGGCCCGCGATCGTCCGCTGCAGGCGGTGGAAGATCGGCTTGGCGAGGTACTGCCGCTGGGCGACCTCGTGGAACACGTACTGCCCGTAGATCTCCTCGCCGGCGTGCTCGGTGTAGTCCTGGGTCGCGGCGAGCTTGTGGCTGGCGATGGCGGCGATGGCCGTGTGGCGAGCAGTCATGGTTCTCCTGCCAACAGATCCTGATCTTGTGCGGCGCGCACGAATGACGCGTGTGCGGCCTGCCTCTGGGACAGGATACGACGAACCGTCAGGCCGGTGAAGGTTGCGACGTGCTGCGCATGTTAGTCATCTTGCACAAGTCGCAGCGCAAGTGCGAGGGGCAGCCGTAGCTCCGGGTCGGCGAGCCGCCAGCCCGTCGCCTCCTCGATCCGGCGGATCCGGTATGCGACCGTGTTCCGGTGGACGCCGAGCGCGTCGGCTGCCTCGGCCAGGCCGGGCTGGTCGAGGACGGCGCGGAGCGTCGCCAGGCGCTCCTGACGGACGTCCGACCGGCCACGCAGGAGCGGGGCGAGCAGCGCGCGCGCCTGGCGGGTCCCGTCCGGCAGGTTGCGCAGGTTGCCCAGGAGCCGATAGGCCGGCAGGCGGTCCGCCCGCGCGACGGCCGGTGGGTTCGCGAGGACCTCCGCCGCCTCGAGCGTGGCCCGCGCGTCGGCCTCCGCGGACGACCGGCCGGCGATCGAGTCGAACGGCCGGGAGACCGCGACGAGCCGCCCGAGCAGCCGGCCGATCCGGGCACCGATCGCCGAGCCGTCGGCATCGGACGCATCGATCGCGGCGACGACCCGGAGCTCGACGCTCTGGACGTCGCCGCGCAGGGACAGGCGGCGGGCGGGAGCCAGCGAGCGGACCTCGCGTCGGACGGCTTCGCGCCGGAGCGTCTCGCGCCGCAGGGCCTCTCGGCGCTCCGCCTCGGCTCGATCCGGGATGCGGCCCGCCGCGCCTCCCCGATCCGGATCCGCGTTCGGCCCATCGCCGTTGCTGCCCGCGGGTGCCTGGCGGGCGACGATGACGACCCACGGTGGACCGTCCGCCGGGAGCGGCTCGCGCCGCGCGATCTCGACGGCCCGCCCGAGGGCCTCGTCGCGGGCGAGCTCCAGGGCGACGAGGCCCGCGATCCGTGCCGTCGCGACCCGCTCGAGCTCCGTCGGCGGCTGCTCACCCAGCAGCGCGAGCGCCCCGCTGCTCGCCCCGGGATCGCCCGGAATCGGCAGGGCGATCCGCGTCGCGGCCGTGCGCCGGCGACGGTGATAGGCGGTCACGGCCGCAGCGGCCCATGGCATGTCCGGCGGGACATGGACCGCGAGCGTCGCTCCGCGGCGACCCTCGATCGCGACCGGGCGGCCGAGAAACGCCGCGATCGCGGCAGCCAGGCCCGCCGGCCCGCCACCGCCGAGCGCCACCTGCTCGAGCCTCGTCTCCAGGAGCGTCGCCTGGCGCTCGAGCTCGGCTCGGTGGTTGACGAGGAACCCGATCGCGCTGCGCTCGATCGCGATCGCGTCGCCCGGGCCGGCATCGATCACGGGCAGCCCGGCGGCGGTCGCGATCGAGACGAGGTCGTCGATGCCAGTCTCGCGCGCCTTCAACGCATGGTCCGGATCCGCGACCAGGACGATGCCGCCGATGCCGGTCTCGATGCAGCCGCGGACGAGCGCCACGACGTCGCCCTCGGACGCGACGAGATCCAGGGCGGCCCGCGGCACGATCGCGAGGTCACCGGGATCGAGCGCGTCGAACGCGGGCTGGCCCGCCCGCATCAGGCGGACCCACGCGAGGTCGAGGCTCGTCGCCGTCGATGGCGCGACGTCGGGTCCGGCAGCCAGCCAGCGCGCGCCGGGCAGGACCGCGGCCCGGAGGGCCTCGAGGGTGGCCATCGTGTGCCGTCGGGCGGCGGTCAGCCGGCGCCGGCGGCTCGACCGGCAGGTTCGCGATCCGTCGCGGCTCCACCCCGCCCGGCCGCGCGACTACGCACGACGAGCTCGTCGAGCAGGCGCCCGAACTCGCGCTCCAGATCGACGTACCGGTCGGACCGGGCGACGAGGCGCAGCTCGCCGGAGGGCGCGAGCCGGGCCCAGATCCGGCGCCGCGGCAGGTAGAACGTGATCGCCAGCCCGATGATCAGCAGGAGGAACGCCGTCCAGACGATCCCCTGCCCCGGGTCCTTCTTCGCGATCAGGAGGACGTAATCGCTGAAGCGCCGGACCCCGATCGAGAAGTCGAGTCCGGACGGGACCTGGGCCTCGCCCGCGGCGACCGCGATGACGCTCCCGTCGAGGTACTCGACCTTCGGCTGGCCGTCGCTCTCGAGCCCGCTGACCCGGTACGGCACGACGAGGACGATCCCGAGGCCGTCGGGGGTCTGCTTCAGGAGCAGGCTGAGACCGATGTCGCGACCCGGCACCGACAGGGTGCCGTACGGGAAGCCGTCCGCCGTGTCGGTCAGGGGGACCGGCCCGTCCCAGAGCGGCTTGCCGGCGGCATCGCTGATCAGGAGCTCCGGCGCGGGCCCGAATCCGTTCTCGTGGAAGGAGTAGCCGCCGACCTCGAGCGGATCGTTGACCCGGATCGTCTTGCGCGCGATCTCCGTGCCGTTCTGGTACACGCCGAGATCGGTCGTGAAGTCGCGCGCCTGGCCGGTCTCGAGGAAGCCCGGCGCCTCGAAGTCGTAGTTCTTCACGAGCAGCAGGCCCGGTGTGCCGACCGGCTGGACGGTCAGCGTGTCGCCCTCGCCCACGATCAGGCCCTGCTCGTCGCCGAACTGCCAGGTCACGACGCCCGCGATCAGGAACAGGATCAGCCCCATGTGGCTGATGAGCGTCGCGAGCTTCGTCCAGCGATGGCGATCGCCGTACAGGTAGCGGACGCCCTCGACCTCCGCCTCGCGGACCGCGAACCGCTGGCCGCGGAGCGCCGCCCGGACCATGGCCGGGTCGACGCCGGTCAGGGCGGCCCGGTCGGGCAGCTCGGGGTCGTAGAACGCATCGGGCTGGACGACCCGGATCTCCTTCGACTGGCGCCACAGGCGGGGGGTCCGATCGAGGGTGCAGATGACGATCGAGATCACGAGGACGATCAGGCCGACCGTGAACCAGGTCGACGTGAAGACGTGGAAGAGCTGGAGCCGCTCGAGCACGTCGACGACGCCTCGCCCGAAGGCCGGGTCGTAGCGGGCGTGGAGATCGGCCATCGCGTTCTCGTAGTCGCCGGCGGTCCGGAACGCGAAGGTCGGCAGCTGCTTGACCGTCATCCCGATGAGGGCGAGCAGCGAGAGGGCGATGATCTGGACGACCGCGAAATCGACCGACGTGAACAGACGGAGGACGGCGCGGCCGATCCGCTCGAACACATCGGGCGCAGGCGGCCGGGCCGTGTCGGCCCACGTCGTCACGGGGCTGGCGATCGGGTGGTCCTCCGAAGGGTCAGACGGGGGTCGGCTCGGCCGGTGACGGTCGGGGCGCCCGCCCGGTGGACGCCTCGCCGGTCGGGTCGGTTGCGGCCCGGGCCGCGGCCAGCGCCCGCGAGAAATCGGCGATGAGGTCGTCGAGGTCCTCGAGGCCGACCGAGCAGCGCAGGAGCCCCGGCGTGATCCCCGTGGCAACGAGCTGGGCATCGTCGAGCTGGCGGTGGGTCGTCGAGGGCGGGTGGCTGACGATCGTGAAGACGCTCCCGAGCGACGCGGTCCGGACGGGGATCTCGAGGGTGTCGATGACGGCCGCGCCGGCCGCGCGCCCGCCGTCCAGCTCGAAGGCGAGCATCCCGCCGCCGCGCGCGAGGAGGCGCGCCGCAACCTCGTGCTGCGGATGGGTCGGCAGCGCGGGATACCAGACGCGACGGATGCCGGGCTGCGCCTCGAGCCACGCGCCGAGCGCCGCGGCCGTCGCGGAGTGGCGTTCCATCCGGAGGGCGAGCGTGGACAGGCCGCGCATCGCGAGGAACGCGGCGTGGGGATCGAGGCTGGCGCCCGTGTCGACCTGGAAGTCGCGGACCCGGTGGATCAGGCTCGTCGCCCCGCACACGACGCCGGCCATGACGTCGCTGTGGCCGGCCAGGTACTTCGTGGCCGACTCGACGACCAGGTCCGCCCCGAGCTCGACGGGCCGGCAGAGGTACGGCGAGGCGAACGTGTTGTCGACGATGTACAGCGCGCCGAATCGATGGGCGAGGTCGGCGAGGGCGACGTGGTCGGCCACGACGATCGTCGGGTTGGCGATCGTCTCGGCGTAGAGGACGCGGGTCGGGGCCGCCGCGAGCGCGACCTCGACCGCGGCAAGATCCGTGACGTCGACGAACTCGGTCGTCACGCCGAGCCGGCCGAACACGCTCCCGAGCTGGGCGCGCGTCGTGCCGTACGACGCCTGGGTCGCGAGGACCCGGTCGCCGGCCGACAGCACGGTCCCGAGCGCGGCGTGGATCGCGCCCATCCCGGATGCGAAGGCGAAGCCCGCCTCCGCGCCTTCCAGCTCGGCGACGGCCGCGGCGAACGCGACGACGGTCGGATTGTCGAGCCGGCCGTAGGCGTAGCCCGGGATCTCGCGCGTCGCGACCGCGCCGAGCTCCTCCGCATCGGCGGCCGAGAAGGTCACCGTCTGGTAGATCGGGACGGAGGTCGGGCTCTGATCGACGACGGGCAGGCGGTGGGCGGCCCGGATCGCCCGGGTCGCGAAGCCACGGGGCGGGGTGTGGTCGGCGGCGCGGCGCCGGGCATCGGGATCGGCCATGCGGCCGATCCTACACCGACTTGTCGGCCGGCTCGCGGGTCGACTCGGCGGGCTCGGACTCCGGCTTCGCCCGCTTCCGCGCGGCACGCGACGGTGGGGCGCTCGCCACCTCGACCGGCACCTCGAGCGGCGCCGTGCGCGAGGCCGCGTCCACGGCATCGATCGACCGGGCGATGACCGCGTCGTCCATGACCGGCACCGCGTCGTTCATGACGGGAACTCCCGTCACCCGGTTCTTGCCGGCGCGCTTCGAGCGGTACATCGACGAATCGGCGGTGATCATCAGCTCGTCGCTCGTCCGGCCGTCCTCCGGATAGCTCACCACCCCGATCGAGATTGACGGCTGGAGGATCGAGCCGGCGACGTCGACCCGCAGTTCGGCCACCCCGAGCCGGATCTTCTCGGCCAGGACATAGGCGCCCGTCGGATCGGTCTCGGGGAGGAGAACGACGAACTCGTCGCCTCCGTAGCGGGCCGCCGTGTCGATGCGCCGGCCACCCGACCTGATCACCTCGCCCACGCCGCGCAGGACGCGGTCGCCGAAGAAGTGGCCGTGGCGATCGTTGATCTGCTTGAGCTCGTCGAGATCCATCATCAGCAGGCAGAAGCCGCGTCCGGATCGGGCGCTCCGGGCGATCTCGCGCTCGACGGCGGCGAAGAAGAACGTCCGGTTGAAGAGCCCCGTCAGTGGGTCAATCGTCGAGAGGCGGATCGCCGCGTCGCGAGCGCGGCGCTGCTCGCGGGCGATCACCGTCGCCACATAGGCCAGGAGCACGAGCGCGGTCAGGTTGATCCCGACGATCGCGACCGTCTCCGGGGAGACGCCACCC
>DATNBW010000314.1:0-7997 GCA_035607275.1 Verrucomicrobiia bacterium
GGTTCGGAGTGCACCGGCGTTCGAGGCCGCCGTCCGCACGATGCCCGCCTTGAACGCGTGGACGAACGCGGACACGTCCGAGCCGATCACGGGCGTTATGCCGATGGGCAGCCTTCGGAACACGCTCCAGGCGCCATCGGCCGATGAGTTCGCCGCGATCGGGCTCATCGGGGTCGGCGACGCGGTCTGCCACACCGATCCGGTCGCCTCGCTCGGCCTCGCATTCGCCCTGAGCCACGCCCGCCTGTTGGCCGATGCGTTGCGCGATCACGACGACGTGGTCGAGGCGGCGAACGCGTTCGATGCGGCCGCGCGGCCCGAGATGGAAGAACGCTACGCCTACGTGAGCGTGATCGACGAGACGCGGACCCGGCTGTGGGCCGGCGAGTCGATCGACTACACCCACGCCTCCGGCGGCGCGTACCCGTTCTTCACGTACGCCGCCACCGGGGTGGCGCCCATGGCCCACGGCGACGTGTTCCGCGCCGTCGTCCGCCGCAACACCTTTCTCGATCCGCTCGCGATCCTCGACGAGGATCCGGCGATGCAGGCGCGGCTCGAGGCCTTCTACGCCGATCTCGCGGCTGCCGGCCGGCCTCGATCCGGACCGTCCCGCGACGAGCTCGTGGAGATCATCACGGACGCTGCCGCGCAGGGCCGCTGAGGGGCAATCAGCCCGCGGCCGCGTCGCCGGCGCGGTGTCGAGCTCGCTGGGCGGCCAGCCGGTCGTGGGCCTCGGCGAGGAGCGGCAGCACGACGTCCCGGAACGTCACGTCGCTCGGGTTCAGGATCGAGATCCAGAGCTGCCTGGCGTAGACGGGGTGGGGCAGGAGCCGGTCGAAGGCCGCGAAGTCCGGGTCGGCGCTCGCGCTCGCGATCCGCTCGAACGTCGCCCGCCCGGCCCCGAGATTCAGGCGGAAGACGCCGGGTCGGAACAGCTGCGATGGCGCCCCATCGTCGTGCTCGTCGGTCGTGACGATCGTCGCGAAGTTCGGCCAGTGCTTCTCCGGGTCGAGCGAGAAGAACGTCGCGCCCAATGCCGCGACAACGTCGGTGTCCGGCCACGTCTCCACGATCGTCCGGGTGATCGCCTCCGGGTCGGGCCCGGTCGGCAGCGCTTCAGTCGTCATGGCCCGAGCGTAGCCCCCGCATGTCAAGCCCCCGGGAGGCCGGTATGAAGGTTTCCCCCGGCTCGATTGTCATGTCATCGTGAGCCCAACGTCGGAGACCATCGACATGACCGTCACCGCTGCCGGCACCCGTGAGCGGCTCGAGCGCGCGGCGGCGTTCCGCACCCTGGCCGATCAGCATCTCGACGCTGCCTACCGCCTCGCCCGGGCGATCCTGCGCGATCCGCTCGAGGCCGAGGATGCGACGCACGATGCGTTCGTCCAGGCGTGGCGAAGCTGGGCGTCCCTGCGCGACGGCAGCCGGTTCGAGCCGTGGTTCGACCGGATCCTGGTCAACATCTGCCGGAATCGGTTGAATCGAGCCCGACGCTGGCGCGCGACCGACATCTCGGTCGAGATCGCCCAGGCGGCGGGCGACGCGTTCGCCGAATCCCTCGAGCGCGACGCGATCGGGAGCGCGCTCGCGACCCTGTCGGCCGATCACCAGATCGTCGTCGCACTGCGCTTCTACCGCGACCTGACGGTCGACCAGATTGCATCCCGCCTCGACATTCCCGCCGGGACGGTGCAGTCCCGGCTTCACTACGCGCTGAAGCGGCTTCACGCAGCGATCGAAGCGGCCGACGACAGGGGGTCCGCCCGATGAACGACCACGACCTCGAGGTGCGACTGAGCGGCTTCTACCGGGCCGAGGTCGACGGCGCAACGACGGCTCCGCTGACCCTCCGGATGGCCGTCGCCGACATCCCGGTGCAGGCGACTCGGTCGGGGCGGACCGGACGACGGCCGGTCCTGCTTCTGGCGGCGGCGATGACCGTCGTCGGCGTGGGCGGGACGCTCGCGCTCGGCGCCGCGCTGGTGCGTGCACCCGAACGATCGCCGGACCCGTCCACGCATTTCGGGATCACGGCTCCGACACCGGGGGCGAGCCTCATCGCCGGGCCGACATCCGGGCCGGTCGCTTCGCCGCTCGTGCCAACGGACGGTCCCGAGTTCGAGCCGGGGTTCCGGTCGATCGGCAACCTGGCGACACCGCGCTTCCAGCACACCGCAACCCTCCTGCTCGACGGCCGGGTCCTGATCGCGGGCGGAACGTCGTCCCGCGGCGAGCATCTGGCGTCGACCGAGTTCTGGGATCCGTCGACCGAGGCGTTCACGGCCGGTCCACCGCTCGGGCTCGGACGCTTTGGCCACACGGCCACCCGACTGGACGACGGCCGCGTGCTGATCGTCGGCGGTGTGGTCGCCGGCGACCCCAACGAGATCGGGACGCGTGAGATCGAGCTCTGGGATCCGGCCACCGGTCTCTTCCGGGCTGCCGGCCTCACCACGGATCCGCATACGGGCGGTCTGACCACCGTCCGGCTCGCGGACGGCCGGGTGATGATCATCGGCGGGCTCGACTGCCGTCCGGCCACGGAGCCGGCGCGGCTCGACACGCGTCCGCCGTGCCGGGGAGCCCAGCCCGCGGCGGAGATCTGGGATCCGGTGACGGAATCCGTCACGCCGACCGGCTCGCCCGCCGAGGATCACGACTGGGCAGCGGCGACCCTCCTGGCCGATGGACGCGTCTTCCTCCTCGGGGGCGGCAAGCTGCCGACGATCGGGTCGGAGGTCTGGGACCCGGCGACGGGCGGCTGGTCTCCCGGCGGCGCACCGGCGCAGCCTCGCCTCGGGAGCCAGAGCATGACGCTGCTCCCTGACGGTCGGGTCCTGGTCGTCGGCGGCAACACCGGCAGCCTCAACGGCGACCCGTTCCCGCCGCCGTTGCGATCGGCCGAGATCTGGGATCCCGCGACGGAATCGTTCAGCCCCACGGGACCGCTCGAGGTCGGCCGAGAGCGCCAGCGGGCGATCCTCCTCGCGGACGGACGCGTCCTGATCCTCGGCGGCGTCGGCAAACGAGCCGCGGACTTCACCAACACGGCCATCGTGGAGGCCGAGATCTGGGACCCGGCGACCGGATCGTTCTCGAGCGCCGGCCGGGGCGCCGCCGGCCGGGCGCTGCAGACCGCAACGCTTTTGCCGGATGGTCGCGTCCTGATCACCGGCGGCTTCACGCGGGTCGAACGCGGGGAGGTCGCCGCAGATACGGCAACGGCGGAGATCTGGGCGCCCTGACCGGGCGTTCCGCGTGGCCGCCGGCGCTCCTGCTCGCGGCGTCTCGACGCCCGGCGCCTACGCCAGGGACTTGAGCGGGACCACGACGGGGCGGGGCCGTGTCGACTGGATCGCCGTGGGCAGGCCGTGCGCGTCGCGGAACCGATCCCGGACGTGCTCGAAAGGCTGCGGTCGACCGAAGAAGAAGCCCTGGCCGAGCACGCATCCGAGCTCCGCCAGACGGTTCGCAACCGCTGCGTCCTCGATGCCCTCGGCCACGACCGAGGCACCCAGCGCTCCGCCCAGCCGGATCACGGCCTCGACGACCGCCGTCTCGATGCCTCCGTCGAGGAGGGCCGCCACGAAGATCCGGTCGACCTTCAGCTGATCGATCGGGAGTGTCCGGAGGTTGCCCAGCGACGAGAACCCGGTCCCGAAATCGTCGAGGGACACGCCGACGCCGGCCGCCCGCAGGATCCGGAGCCTCTCGATGCCGTCCTCACCGCAGTCGAAGACGACACTCTCCGTGACCTCGAGATCGAGCGCGTCGGGCGGCAGGCCGGTCTCCTCCAGCGCACCGAGGACGGTTCCCACGAAGTCGCTGTCGGTCAGCTGACGTGGTGAGACGTTGACGCTCAACCGAACGCGTTTCGCGGCCGGGCCCGACCGGCGGAGCTCGGCCACGTCCGCGCAGGCCTGGCGCAGGACCCAGCCCCCGAGCGCAACGATCAGGCCGGCCTCCTCGGCGCAGCCGATGAAGACGAGGGGTGAGACGGACCCTCGCACGGGATGATCCCACCGGGCGAGGGCTTCGAGGCTCATCAGGTCGCCGTCCGGCAGGGCGACGATGGGCTGGTAGGCCAGCGTCAGGGACTCGCCCTCGATGGCTGCCCGAAGATCGGATTCGAGCTCCATCCGCGCCGCGACGTCCGCCTGCATCGACGGTTCGAACAGGGCGTACGATCCCCTGCCGCCGACCTTGGCTCGATACATCGCCACGTCCGCGTCGCGCAGCAGCTCGTCGCCGGTGCGCTCGCCGACGGGTGTGACCACGACGCCGATGCTCGCCCGAATCGCCATCTGGCGGCCATCGAGGTCGAACGGCTCGTCGAACGCCGTCAGGACGCGCTTGGCCAGGGCGAGCGTCTCGTCGGGCAGACGAACGTCCTCGACCAGGATCGCGAACTCGTCGCCACCGAGCCGGGCGATCGTGTCCTCTGGCCGGAGCACGGACCTCAAACGAGCGGCAATCGTCTGGAGCAGGGCATCGCCCGCCGTGTGGCCCAGGCTGTCGTTGACGGTCTTGAAGCGGTCAACGTCCAGGTACAGGAGGCCGACCAATCGGTTGCTCTGGACCCGCCGTGTCAGGGCGTGCTCGAGACGGTCCTTGAACAGGGCTCGATTCGCCAGGCCCGTCAGATCGTCGTGAAACGCCTGCACGAGCAGCCGCTCCTCGAGCGCCCGCCGCGTCGAGATGTCGGTCAGCGTCCCGGACATCCCGCTGAACAGGCCCGCGTCGTCGTGGAGTGCCCGGGCGTGGACCTCGACCCAGATCGTCGCGGAATCGGCGCCGTCGAGGCGAAGCTCGTGACGGTACTCGTGCTGGACGTCGCGGGCCACGGGGCGGACGAGATCCGCGTGATTCCGGCGGTCGTCCGCGTGGACGAATTCGAGCGCCGAGCGCCCGATGCTGTCGGCGACAGGGTGGCCGGTGAGCTCCTCCCAGGCCCGGTTGAGCAGGCTCCATCGACCATCGGCGTCGATCCGGAAGATGACCTCGCGGACGTCCTCGACGACCGTTCGGTAGCGTGCTTCGCTCTCGCTCAATGCTGCGGTTGCGCCGCGCGCCGCCGTGTCCGCGCGTTCGAGCCGGCGGCGGTGGCGATACAGGACGAGGCCGACGAGCCCGGTGACGCTGGCCATCGATCCGACCCGGAGAGCGGCGGCGACCGCGGGCGGCAGGTCCGGGCTCGCCGGGGTCATCTCGACCATGATCCCGGCGATGATGCTGACGGCCCACCCGAGGATCACGGCGACGACGAGCCGCCGCCCGCGGAGGAACGACAGGGCGAACGCGACGCTCATGATCGGGACCGCAGCCATGGCCGGAACGGGCGGTGGGATCGGGGCCGTGAAGAGCACGAACACGAGCACGGACCCCACGAGGAGGACCGCCGCCCGTCCGCCGTCGCCGCGGAGCGCCTGCTGCCGGCCCTTGAAGAGCGCGAGCCCGGCCGCGACGTTGAGGACCGCGACGACGGCCGACGCGACGTCGCCGGTCGTGATCGCGATCACGGTCCCGGCGACCGCGAAGACACCCATGACGGCGACACCGGCGGCGGCAAGGCGGGCCAGCTCCCGGCTGTCGTCCGTGGACAGGTCCGTCTGGATCTTCCCCGAAGTCTCCATGGGCGAAAGCGTAGGCCGCGCTGCGGTCGACCTTCCAGAACCCGGCGGTCAGGACCGGCCTACGGTGTGCGTCGTACGCCCGGCCGCGGCGACCGTCGGTGGCGCGTCGTGCGCATACTGAGCGGGTGATTCGCGGTTCCCTCGACTCGGCAGTCGTGGATACACCGGCGTCGGACGTCCCGCGCCTGACGATGCCCGCGCCAGGCACGGCGGCCGGGATCGAGACGGCCGACCTCGGCGAGCTCGCGGACGGGTCGGGGCCGGTGACGGTCACCTGCATCGACTACTGCCCGGACCAGATCGAGATCCGCGAGGTCGACGACCTCCGGGAGTTCCTCGGCCATCATCGGCCGGCCTGGTCGCACGTCCGCTGGATCAACGTCGACAGGCTCGACCAGATGGACGTCATCCAGGCCCTGGCGGAGAAGTACGGGCTGCACCCGCTCGCGATCGAGGACGTCGTCAGGACCCACGAGCGGGCGAAGGCGGAGGACTTCCCGGGCCAGGAGGACCAGCCGGGCCGCCTCTTCATCGTCGCCCGGACGATCGATCAGCGCGACGGGCGGCTGCACAGCGACCAGCTCAGCATGTTCCTCGGCCGGACGACGCTCCTGACGTTCCAGGGCGCCCACCCCCAGGACCTCGCCCCGATCCGGCAGCGGATCGCGACGCCCGGATCCCGTCTCCGCGAGAACGACGTGAGCTTCCTGCTCTACGTCCTGCTCGACGGCATCGTCGACCGCTACTTCCCGATCCTCGAGCGCTATTCAGAGAGGCTCGGCGAGGTGGAGGAGGAGGTCCTCGAGCGGCCGAGCCAGTCGACGCTCGAGCAGATCCATCGGGTCAAGCGCGAGCTCCTGACGATCCGGCGCGCGGCGTGGCCGCTGCGCGAGCTGATCGGCCATCTCCAGCGCGAACGCCACGAGACGCTGTCACCGACCGCTCAGACCTACCTCCGGGACGTTCATGACCACGCCGTCCAGATCATCGACCTGATCGAGTCGTACCGCGAGATCGCCAGCTCGCTCGCGGAGACCTACGTCTCGGTCGTCTCGAACAAGACGAACGACGTCATGAAGGTGCTCACGATCATCGGCACGATCTTCATTCCGCTGACCTTCCTCGCCGGCGTGTACGGAATGAACATGCCGATCCCCGAGAACGCGTCGCCGCTGGCGTACCCGTTCTTCTGGGTCGTCTGTGGCGTCGTCGCCACGTCGATGGTCGTCTGGTTCCGGCGCCGCGGCTGGCTGTAGGAGTCACCGGACGGCGGCCGCCGCCGGCCGTCAGAAGTCGATCCGCATGACGACCCGCCTGAGCGTCGGATGGCTGACTTCCGCGAACCCGGCGTCGGCGAAGATGCTCCGGCTGCCGACATTGAGCTCGCCCCAGGTGATGTCCTCGCCCGGTTCGGTGAGCATCGGGTAGCCCTCGAGGGCGCGGGCGCCGCGCTCACGGGCGAAGGCGACGGCCGCGCCGGCGAGCGCTCGACTGACCCCACGCCGCCGGAATCCGGCTCGGGTGATGAAGCAGACGACCGCCCAGACCCCGTCGTCCGCCTTGTCCTCGTCCCGGCCTTTCCACGGGACGGGGGTGCGCAGGAGACGCGCGTAGGCGGTCCGGGGCTCGACCGCGCACCAGCCGACGGGCTCGCCGTCGAGGTACGCGACGAGCCCGCTTGTCGTTCGCGCGCTCGGGTACCCGCAATGCGTCTCCTGTTCCAACCGCTGCATCCGACCCGACACCTGGAGCGACTTCCACTCGGCCCAGCTGCGCATCTTCGGCCGCTGGCACTGGCAATAGGCGGCGTAGCCACGATCGCCGAAGATCGCGCGCAGGTCCGCCCACGATGCTTCGTTCGCCGGCACGACGACGAGGGGCGCCGCCGTGCCCGGGCCCACCTGCGCGCTCACCCGGTATGGCATCGGTCACACGCGACCCAGGAACTCGAGCACGCGCCTCGTGAGCAGCGCGGTCGCGTCCGCGTCGTACGACGGGAGCGAGCTGTCCGCGAAGTAGTGCTGGTCGCCGGGGTACAGGAAGAGCTCCGCATCCTCGACCTTCTCGACGATCTCGCGGGCCGCATCGATGTCGCCCTCCCCGACGAAGATCGGGTCGTTGTCCATGCCGTGGATCTGGACGGGGACGCCGTCCGGCCAGGGCCCGAAGGCCCACTCACCGCTGATCGGGATGCACGAGTAGAACAGGAGCGCACCGCGCGCGCCCGGTCGCGTCTGGGCGAGCTCCTGGGCGACCGCCTCGCCGAACGAGAACCCGCCGTACACGAGCTCGGCCGGGAGGTCGTCGGCCGTGCGGACGCCCCGCGCGCGCAGGTCGTCGAACCAGGCCTTCTTGATG
>DATNBW010000315.1:0-7253 GCA_035607275.1 Verrucomicrobiia bacterium
ACCGACGGGAACCGGTTCGAGGACACCGTCCGGGCCGTCGTCCAGGAGATCCGGCGCGCGGAGGCGGCCCGGTCCGTCGCGGCCGCCGGGGCGGGGAAACCCGCCCGATGAGCGCGCCGACGACCAACTCGGCGAGCGGCCAGGACCGAGACCACCCGTCGGCCAAGCCGGTCATCTCCGAGGACGAGCTCCTCCGCAGCGACCTCACGCCGCTCATCCGGACCACGGCGTTCGGTGCCCGGTTCATCGCCCGCGCCTTCACGCGGGTCCGGATCGAGGGCGACACCGGCGCGATCCCGCGCGAGGGCCCGGTCATCCTCGCGGCCAACCACATCTCGAACGCCGACCCGGTGCTGATCGGGGCGTTCCTGACGCCGAAGCTCGGGCGGCGGATCCACTGGCTCGGCAAGAAGGAGATGTTCGACTGGCCGGTCGTCGGCTACATCGCGCGCAACGGCGGGATTATCCCGGTCGACCGCGCCGCGGCGGACGTCGAGGCGTTCCGGGTGGCACGCCGGGTCCTCGATGCCGGTAGCGTCCTGATGGTCTTCCCCGAGGGCACCCGCAGCCCGACCGGCGAGCTCCAGCAGCCGAAGGACGGGCTCTCCATGCTGGCCCTTCGAACGAACGCGACGATCATCCCGATCGGGATCTCGAACACGGACCGGGTCTGGCCGAAGGGCCGCCTCATCCCGACACCCGGCAAGCACGCCACGATGCGGATCGGCGAACCGTTCAAGGTCGGCGACCTGCTCCCGCCCGAGATCGACCGAAAGGCCGCAAAGGGCCTGGCGACGACCCTGATCATGCGCCGGATCGCCGCCCTGATCGACCCGCGCCATCGCGGCACCTACGGCGAGGACGGGTGACCATCGGCCGACGCCGACTCGGCTGATCGGGAATCGGGGCCTCGCATGCGATAATCGACGGGTATGGGAAGCGTCCGGGAGATCCGGATCGCCCGACGCACCGGCTTCTGCTACGGCGTGCGCGAGGCGATCGACAAGGCCAAGGAAGCCAGCGCCGCTGGCAAGTCGACCCATACCCTCGGCCAGGTCGTCCACAACGAGGGCGTGGTCGCCGACCTCGAGCGGCTCGGGATCGAGACCGTCGAGACCCTCGACGACGTCGACCACGGAGCGGCGGTCGTGATCCGCGCCCACGGCGTCCGGCCCGACGTGATGGAGCGCGCCAACGAGCGCGGGCTCGAGGTCATCGACGGCACCTGCACGTGGGTCATCCAGGAGCACCGCGAGCTCGTGAAGCTCGTCGACGAGGGCTACACGATCGTCCTCCTCGGGACCCCGAACCACGCCGAGGTCGTCGGGATGCTCGGGTTCGCGCCGGACGCGATCGTCGTCGACGAAGAGGACGAGTGGGAGCAGAAGGTGCCGCGCAAGAAGCGTCTCGCCCTGATCTCCCAGTCGACCCAGCCGCCCTGGAAGTTCGAGAAGCTCGCCGCGTTCATGGTCGGCCGCAGCCACGAGCTGAAGATCGTCAACACCGTCTGCCCGGTCACGATCCGCCGCCAGGAGGACACGGTCGAGGCGGCCCAAGGGGTCGACCTGATGGTCGTCGTCGGGGGCCGGTCGAGCGCCAACACCAAGGAGCTGACGCGGCTCGTCGGGATCGCCGGCAAGCCCGCGATCCAGATCGAGGGTGCGTCCGACCTGTCCGACCCATCGGTCTTCGACGGCCGCGAGGTCATCGGGGTGACCGGCGGGACCTCGACCCCGATCGAGGACCTCCGCGACGTCGCCCAGCGCGTGCTCGAGATCGCCGGCACGGAGGACAGCGCAGCCCGAGCGGCGGAGTTGGCCGAAGAGGCCCTTGCCGGCGCCGCGACCCCGGCCGGCCGGACGACCTCGCTGCCGACCTTCATTCACAACGAAGGCGCTTCGCCGACCTCCGGCGCCGCGTAGGCTCCCGGCCATGCCCTCCCGCGCGCTCGCCGCCCTGCCTGTCCTTGCCATTGTCGGCCGTCCGAACGTGGGCAAGAGCACGATCTTCAACCGCTTCGTCGGCAAGCGTCAGGCGATCGTCGAGGACCGGGCCCGGACGACGCGCGACCGGATGTACGGCGACATGGAGTGGAACGGCCGGCGGTTCGTGCTGGTCGACACCGGCGGGCTCGAGGTCGACACCGACGACCCGATCGAGATCCGGGTCCAGGAGCAGGCCCGGCTCGCGATCCGCGAGGCCGACGTGATCCTGTTCGTCGTCGATGCGGTCACCGGCCTGACCCCGGCCGACCAGGAGGCCGCCGAGCTGCTCCGGACGGCGAAGGCGCCGGTCCTCGTCGCGGTCAACAAGGTCGACAACACTCAGCGCGAAGCCGACGCCGCCGAGTTCTGGTCAATGGGCTGGGAGGAGACGTACTCGATCTCGGCCTCGCACGGGCGCGGCACCGGCGACCTCCTCGACGCGATCGTCTGGGCGCTCCCGCCCGAGACCGACGCCGAGGTTGCCCGCAAGAAGCGCGAGGAGGAGGCCGACGAGTGGGCTCGCGAGGTCGACGCGGGTCGGCTCGAGCCGTACGTCGTCGGCGACCTCGGCAACGCCGTCGATCCGAGCGAGGACGAGGAGGCGGAGGACGCCGAGCTCGACCGGTTCGAGGGTGGCCAGGCCGCCGGCGGCGAGATCGAGGCCCGCTGGGACGCCGCGATCGAGGCCGAGTCCGACGATGTCCAGGCTGCGGTCGCCTTCGTCGGCCGCCCGAACGTCGGCAAGTCGTCGCTCCTCAACAGCCTCCTCGGCGAGGACCGGGCGATCGTGTCGGAGGTCCCCGGCACGACCCGCGATGCGGTCGACACGACCCTCGAGTGGGGCCGGAGCGAGATCGTCCTGATCGATACGGCGGGCATCCGGCGGCGCGGCAAGGTCGCCAACGGGCCAGCCGCCGAGAAGTACTCGACCCTGCGCTCGCTCCGGGCCATCGCCCGTGCCGACGTCGCGGTCCTCGTGATCGACGCGGTCGAGGGGCTGACCGCCCAGGACGCCCATGTCGCGGGCTACGTCGTCGAGGAGGGCAAGGGCCTCGTCATCGCCGTCAACAAGTGGGACCTCGTCGAGGACAAGACCGACCGGACGTTCGCCCAGTACACCGAGTGGATCCGGAGCGAGGTCCCGTTTCTCGATTTCGCCCCGATCGTCTCGATCAGCGCGAAGACGGGCCAGCGCGTCGGCAAGGTGCTCGAGCTCGCGATCGACATCTGGGGCGAGCGCCGGAAGCGGATCGCGACCGGCGAGCTCAACCGGGTGATCCGGGCAGCCGTCGAGCGCCAGACGCCGCCGGTGGTCAAGGGCCGCCGGCCGAAGGTCTTCTACGGGACGCAGGCCGCGGTGGCGCCGCCGACCTTCGTGTTCTTCGCCAACGACGCCGCGCTCATCCACTTCTCGTACCGGCGCTACCTCGAGAACCGGCTCCGCGAGGAGTTCGGGTTCGACGGCACGCCGATCAAGCTCGTCTTCCGCGATCGCGAATCGGTCAAGCTGCCGCGCCGCCGGTCGACGAGCGGCAAGAGCGCGGTCTCGAAGGGCCCGAGCGCGAAGCGGCCGGCGGCTGGCGGGCGACCGCCGAAGCGATGACGCCGGCGCGGGTCGCCGTCGTCGGGGCCGGGGCGTGGGGAACGACGCTCTCGATCCTGATCGGCAAGGTCGAGCCGGTCATCCTTCTGGCCCACGACGAGGAGGCGGCGGCCCGGATCGGCGACGCGCGCGCGAACGAACGCCGCCTGCCGGGGATCGCGCTCCCGGACGCGGTCACCGTCAGCGCCGACCCCGCGACGATCGCCGACGCGGTCGATCTCGTGGTCTTCGCCGTGCCGTCGAGCCACCTCCGCTCGACCGCCGAGCGGGTCGCGGCGCACATCGCGCCCTCGGCCGACATCCTCAGCGTCGTCAAGGGCCTCGAGCCGGCCTCGCTCCTGCGCATGTCCGAGGTGATCGCGGCGGCGACTGGCGTCGGGCCGCGACGAGTCGCCGCCCTGTCGGGTCCGAACCTCGCGACCGAGATCGCTCGGGGCCTGCCGGCGAGCGCCGTCGTCGCCGCCGACGAGCCCGAGCTCGCCGACCGGGTCGTCGCCCGTATCGGACGGCGCGAGTTCCGCCTGTACGTCAACAGCGACCTGCTCGGGGTCGAGCTGTGCGGCGCGCTGAAGAACATCGTCGCGATCGCGGCCGGCGCCGCAGACGGGCTCGGGTTCGGTGACAACGGCAAGGCCGGGCTGATGACTCGCGGCCTGGCCGAGATGACCCGGCTCGGGATCGCGGCCGGCGCCAATCCGCTGACGTTCGCTGGCCTGGCCGGTCTCGGCGACGTGATCGCGACGTGTGGCTCGACGCTGTCGCGGAACCATCGCCTGGGCGTGGAGCTTGCCAAGGGCCGCCGCTGGGCGGACCTCGAGGCCGCGCTGCCGGGCGTCGCCGAGGGCGCCTACACCGTGGATGCGGCCCTCGCGCTCGCGCGGCGCTACGGCGTCGAGATGCCGATCGCCCAGGAGGTCCACAACGCGCTCTTCGAGGGCAAGAGCGTCCAGCGCTGCCTGATCGACCTCCTGGCCCGTGAGTCGAAGGACGAGCTGGCGGACTTTCCGGCCTGGGCGGAGCGGATCCGCGAGGACGGCGGCTGACCGGATTCTCGTCTGCCTCCCTCTCTGCCATCTACCAACCGGGGTAGTACGAGGTGCCTGACGGCGACCAGATCGGGCATGAACTCGGCGTTTGTCATCCGCCAGCGGCTAACCGGGCCCGATCCGGGTCGCCGCGGCGCCCAGCGTGGCGCAGGCCACCACTCGGGTTGGTATCTGGCAGGCATACCGCCCCGCCCGAGCGCGAGACGCTCGTTGCGGCGCCGAGCGAGCCGGTCTAGGCTCTGCACCCCGGCCCGCGCCGATCCCCAGAGGAGGCTTCCCGTCATGGCGACCGTCCTGACCGACCGCACCCGCTTCCTGCTCGACGAGGACCGCATCCCGCGGGCCTGGTACAACATCGCCGCCGACCTGCCGAGCCCGCCGCCCCCGCCGCTTCATCCCGGGACCGGCCAGCCGATCGGCCCCGGCGATCTCGCTCCGCTCTTTCCCATGGAGCTGATCAAGCAGGTCGTCAGCCAGGACCGCGAGATCGAGATCCCCGATCCTGTCCGTGATGCGTACAAGCTCTATCGGCCCTCGCCGCTCCATCGCGCGCGCCGCCTCGAGATGGCGCTCGGGACGCCCGCTCACATCTACTACAAGTACGAGGGCGGCAGCCCGTCCGGCAGCCACAAGCCGAACACGGCGCTCGCCCAGGCGTTCTACAACAAGGCCGAGGGCGTGACCCGGCTCGCGACCGAGACCGGCGCCGGCCAGTGGGGGAGCGCGCTCGCCTTCGCCGGCGCCGCCTTCGACCTCGAGATCAAGGTCTACATGGTCCGGGCGAGCTACGACCAGAAGCCGTACCGGCGGAACCTGATGGAGGTCTACGGCGCGCACATCGTTGCGTCGCCGTCGTCCGACACCGAGTACGGCCGGAAGGTCCTCGCCGAGACCCCCGGCCACACGGGTTCGCTCGGGCTCGCGATCAGCGAGGCGATCGAGGACACGGTCACGCATCCGGGCACGAAGTACTCGCTCGGCTCGGTGTTCGACTTCGTCCTCCTCCACCAGACCGTGATCGGCCAGGAGACGATCGAGCAGATGGCGATGGCCGGCGAGGAGCCGGACGTGATCATCGGCTGCGCAGGCGGCGGCTCGAACTTCGCCGGGCTGACCTTCCCGTGGCTCGGCCGGACGTTCCGCGGCGGGCGCAAGTACCGGGTGATCGCGGCCGAGCCCGAGGCGGCGCCGTCGCTGACCCGCGGCATCTACGCGTACGACTTCGGCGACACCGCCAAGATGACGCCGCTCGTGAAGATGCACACGCTCGGCTCCGACTTCATCCCCGATCCGATCCACGCCGGCGGCCTGCGCTACCACGGCATGGCGCCGCTCGTGTCGCACCTCCTCGAGCTCGGCGCGATCGAGGCGCGGAGCGTCCACCAGCTGGCGAGCTTCGCGGCCGGCGTCCAGTTCGCCCGGGCCGAGGGCATCCTCCCGGCGCCCGAGCCGACCCATGCCCTCAAGGTCGCCGTCGACGAGGCACTCGACGCCAGGGACAAGGGCGAGGAGCGGGTCATCCTGTTCAACATGTGCGGCCACGGGCACTTCGACCTGTCCGCGTACGAGAAGTACCTCGCCGGCACGCTCGAGGACTACGAATATCCGGACGAGGCGGTGAAGAAGGCCCAGGCGGCCATGCCGGTCATCGCCGGCTAGGCTCGCTCCACGGCGCCGAGTCGCCAGCTGACTCAAATCCGGGTTGAGCCTGCGTGGACGCGTCGGAATTCCTGCGCGGCCACGCTCGGTGCCGGCCCGAATGAGTCGTGAGGCGACTCAAGCCACTCGGGGTCGCCGGCCCCGGGCGGTGTAGACTCCTCGGACTCGGGGCGTGGCGCAGTCTGGTAGCGCACCAGTCTGGGGGACTGGTGGTCGTCGGTTCAAATCCGGCCGCCCCGACCAACACTCTCGCACGAAGCCGGCCCTCGGGCCGGCTTTTCGGTTTCCGTGGCCGATCCCATCGATGCCGGCACCGTGTCAATCGCGAGATGACGCTCCGTCATGACAAGGCGCGCCGCGGGGGGAGAATGCACTCGTGCCTGGCGGTGGGCTCACCCGGGGGGTGGGCCTGCCGTCTTCCCGACGGTGGAGCGAGTTGGTGGCACAGTCCGCTCCCGTCGCGCTGGGCCGGACCCCCGATTCGGCTCCGCGACGTTTCGCTGTGTCGGGGCCGCGCTCTTCGGGGCGGCGGGCCGGTCATCCAAACGCCGGAATCCCGCGTATCTGGGATGAGAGAGGGCTCTCGCCCACCGTCGAATCAGCTTTCACCGGGGACTCGAGGCCCCGCGACCCGCCCTCCGTGTCGCGGGGCCTCTTCACGTCCGGAGCGGGTAGGCTTCGGTCGATGACGCCGACGAATCGATCATTCGCCACCGACATCGCCGATCTCGACCCGGACCAGCTCGTCGGCGTGACCGACATGGATCCCGCCGCGTTCCGAGCCGCGGCGCACCGGGTCGTCGACCTGATGGCCGACTACATCGAGGACATCGAGCGCCACGCGGTCCTGCCGGCCATCCTCCCCGGCGCCGTGGCGGGCGAGCTCCCGAGCGCCCCGCCGGACGAGCCGGAATCGCTCGACACGATCATCGGCGACTATCTCCGCCTCATCGAGCCGAA
>DATNBW010000002.1:0-5821 GCA_035607275.1 Verrucomicrobiia bacterium
CACGTCGTGCCGCAGGCGAAGCCGGGAGGCGGCAGCGGCACCGGCGCCTCGTGGCCGAACGGCCTCGGCAAGGTCTACCGCGCCACCGGCAAGGTCTACTTCGTGATGGGCAGCAGCGCGTATGTCTGCAGCGGCACCGCCCTGACCGACAGCCGGAGCACCTACTCGCTGGTCATCACCGCCGGCCACTGCGTCTACGACGAGACGTCCGGGGGCGGCCTGTCCGGCTTCGCTACGAACTGGCTGTTCATCCCGCAGTTCGACAGCAGCCCGACGTTCACCTGCGCCAACACGGCGTACGGGTGCTGGACGGCGCAGGCGCTCGTCGTCAACAACGGCTTCGCTTCCGCCGGCGGCTTCAACACCCAGGCCACCCACTACGACTGGGGCTTCGCGGTCGTGCCCGCGGGCGGCAAGAGCAATGCCCAGCTCGACACGACCGTCGGCACGTTCAGCCACTCGGCGAGCGCGATGGCCGGTGCCACGGTCGTCGACGCCTTCGGCTATCCGGCCGCGCAGAAGTATCACGGCAACGACCTGGTCTACTGCCAGGGCCCGATCGGGTTCGATGCGAACACGGGCAACACGAACTACAAGCTTGCGTGCGGGATGACCGGCGGCTCGTCGGGCGGCCCGTGGCTGTCGAGCTTCAACACCTCGACCGGCGACACCGGCACGATCCAGTCCCTCAACTCGTACGGCTATTCGGGCCAGTCGAACATGTACGGCCCGATCTTCAACGCCACGACGACCACGACGTACAACGCGGCCAACGGGGCGACGACGAACACGATCGTCCCCTGATCGCCTGACGGGCGGATCGCCGGCGCGATCCGCCCGACGCCCCGATCCGACGGGCGTCCGCCGGATCGGGCACGCTGACGGGCATGGAGCCCGTCCCACCCGATTCGCCAACGCCCCGAGCCGCGGCCGGCTCGCTCGCCCGTGCCGTGGCCGACTCGCCCGCCGGGCCCGCGGCGCCCGCCCGGGCCACGACGTCGGTCTTCCGGCCGGCGATCGTGTATGCGCTCCTGTTCGGTGCCCAGGGCGCCTATCTCCCGTACATTCCGATCTATCTCGCATCGACCGGCCTCGATCTCGGCACGGTCGGCGCCCTGATCGCCCTGTTCGCGGTCGTCAGCCTCGTCGCGGCCCCGAGCTGGGGCGCCCTTGCCGACGGGATCGGCGACGTCCGCGGGCCCGTCGTCGTCGCCGGCTTCCTGTCGGGCGGCGCGGTCCTGCTCCTGGCCCTCGCGGTCGGGCCGCTGGCCCTCGCCGGCGCGACGATCCTGCTCGCGGCGACCTTCGCCGGGGTGATTCCGATGATCGACAGCCAGACCGTCCGCCTCCTCGGCCAGCGGGATCGGTTCGGCCAGGCTCGCGCGCCCGGCTCCGGCGCGTTCGTCGTCGTCGCGTTCGCGACGGGCGCGGTGCTCGGGGTCGCCGGGCCGGGCGGGATGTTCCTCGTGTATGGCCCGCTCGTGATCCTGACCGGGCTCGGGGCGTGGGCGCTGCTCCGCCTGCCGCCGTCGACGATGTCGCCGGCGACCCGGGCCGGCCGGCGATCCGGATCCGGGGCCACCGGCCGCGCGCTCGCCGGCCTGTCGCCGGCCACGATCCTCGGGGTCCTGCAGACGCCCCGTCTCGGCGTGTTCTTCGTGGCGGCGGTCGTCGTCTGGACGTCGCACGCCGCGCTCCAGGGCTTCATCTCGATCCGGGTCCAGGAGCTCGGCGGCGACGCGGCGGCGATCGCGGCGACGTGGTCGCTCGGCGCCGTCATCGAGGTCTTCCTGATGGCCGGATTTCCGGCCCTCGCCCGACGCTTCGGCGCCGAGCGGCTGATCGTCGTCGGGGCGTTCTCGTTCGCCATCCGCGCGCTGATCGTCGCGATCGTCGATCAGCCCGTCGCGATCGTCCTGGCGTCGGCGTTCGGCGGCGTCGGGTTCTCGTTCTTCTATGTCGGGACGGTGACCTGGGTCGCGGGGTCGGTCGGGCGGGGCGTCCAGGCGACCGCCCAGGGCATCTTCACCGGGACGTCGAACAGCATCGGCGCGATCGGCGGGTCCGTGGTCGGCGGGGCAATCGGGGCCGTCTTCGGGCTCCGGGCGTTGTTCGCGATCGCGGCGGTCGGGTACGCGGCGGGCGCCGTCCTGACCTGGGTCGCGATCGCCCGCCGGCCGCCGGCGACGACGGGGCGGCTCCCGGACTAGCGATCGATGCTCGTCTCGTCGCCCGGCGCGATCGCGCGCACGTCCAGGCCGGGGGCGAGCCGCGCGGCCCATCGGGCGAACTCGGTCGCGGGCTCGGTCAGCCGGCGGCCGAAGAGGCGCTCGAGCGCCGCGGGATACAGGGTTCCCCAGTGGATCGGGACCGCGACACGGGCCCCGAGGTCGCGCGCCACCTCCGCGGCGGATCGCGGCGAGAGGTGCCCGGGGCCGAGGTGCGGACCCCAGCTGCCGACCGGGAGCAGGGCGATGTCGACCCGATCCGCGAAGTCGCGCATCCCGGCGAACGGCCCCGTGTCGCCGGCGAAGTAGATCCCGCTCGGGCCCGGACCCTCGATCAGATAGCCGATGGCCGCCGCGCGGAGGGCGCCCGGCCAGCGCCAGTGGCTGGCCGGCACGGCGGTGACCGTCACCGATGGCGCGATCGAGACCCGCTCGCCGGCCACGACCTCGCGCGCCCGAAGCCCGATCCGGCGGACCGCTCCGCCCATGCCTCGCGGGACGATCACGAGGGGATCGCCGGCCAGCGCCTGCAGGGATCGGCGGTCGAAGTGATCGGGATGGGCGTGGGAGATCGCGACGAACCCGATCGGCCCGATCGCGCCCGGTCGGGGGAGCGGTCCGTGGCGGTGCAGCGGCCCGAGGCGGTCGCGCAGAAACGGATCGGTGATCAGCCGCACGCCGGGCAGGTCGAGGACGACGGTGGCATGGCCGAGGTACCGGAGCCGGACGGACGACGCCTGGTCGGCCGTGCTCGGCGCCGTCGAGGTCATCTGGCTGCCGCGGCGACCCGCTCGGCGACCGATCCGCGGCCGCCTGTGATCGCGATCGGCTCGCCCGCCTCGCGCCAGCCGGCGATGGCGTGGCGCCAGCCCCGCCGTCGCTCGGCTCGGTCGCGCGGCATCCGGAGCAGGGTGACGATCCCTCCGACGACGGCCCCGAGCGCCGATTCCGCCATGTCGGCGATCGTGTCGTCGTAGGTCAGGTCCATGCCGTCGGCGCCGGCCTTCATCGCGACGTACTCGGCGATCTCCCAGACCGTCTCGCCGGCGATCGCCGTGGCGGTTCCGGCCAGAGCCGCCTCCAACGGCTCGTCCGTCCGGGTCGCGAACAACGCCCCGGCGACCCCGGCGACGATCGCGGCGTTCAGGAAGTGGACGACGTCGTCGAGGTGGGCCTCCTCGTACAACCCGAGCGCGTTCCCGCCGGCGTCGATCAGGAGCGGCAGGCTCACCGCGAGGTCGAGCCCGCGCGGGTAGCGGCCGCGGTCCGGAAGCAGGCGCCAGATCGCCGGGACGATGAACAGCGCGGCCGTGTAGCCGATCGCCCGGACCCGGATCGCCTTGCCCCGGAGTCGTGGGCTGTCGGCGTTGACGAAGCCGTCGATCGCACAGGCGATCGTCGCCCCTTTCGCGCCGACGATCGCGACGTCGAGCGCGCGATCGAGCCAGGACGGGGGTCGGATCGCGAGACCCGGGGTCCGGCGCGCCTGTGGGTCCGTCGCGCTCGCATCGACCGGTCGGCTCGCGGGCGGAGCGAGGTCCGGTCTGGGGGTCTCGGTCGTCACGAACGAGGTGTACCCGATCCGGCGTCATCGCGACGAATCGTCCGAGCCGCCCGACCTTGCAATCGCGCCAGAGGGGTCCGCATCGTCGGGCCGTTCCGGACCGATGGCGCGGGTTCGGTCCCGTGTCCACGGACTCCTGTGGATTCGCCCGCCCCACCCACCGGACGGGTGCGACGCGCCCAACGAGCGTGGACGCGTCGGACGGGGCGCCGCGCTCAGACGAACAGGTCGAACTCGCGGGGCATGATCGCGTCGCGGATCGAGCCTTCGCCGAGGAGCGGCCGGGCGCCGCGCACAAGCGCAACCGGCCGGCCCGCGGTCTTGCCGAGGGCCAGCTCCGCGGCCGAGGCGATCTCGTCGGCCGACGCCCGGATCGTCGACTTCATCACCCGGCCGTCCGCGTCGGGCGTCCCGCGCAGGTCCTCGATCGGGACGAGACCGGACACGCCGATCACGACGTCGGTGATGCCCCAGCGCCACGGCCTGCCGAACGAGTCGGAGACGATCACCGGCACATCGACGCTGAAGCGCGCCCGGATCGCCTCGCGGATCGCCGTCGCCGACCCGTCCGGATCGCGTGGCAGCAGGGTGACGATCTGGCCGCTGGCCGGACCGACGTTCGAGGCATCGACTCCGCCGTTGGCGCAGATGAAGCCGTGCTCGGTCTCGGTGATCAGGACGCCGTGCTCCATCCGCACGACCCGCCGCGCCTCGCGGAGGACGACCTCGATCTGGCGCGGGTCGCGGTCCCAGCGCTCCGCGAACGCGACGGCTTCGGGTCGCGGCTCGACCGTCCGGAGATCGACGATCGCGCCCTCCGCCTTCGAGACGATCTTCTGGGTGACGACGAAGACGTCGTCGGGGCGGAGCGGCAGGATCCCGGATGTCCGGTCGATGGCGTCGCCGATGGCCGCGCCGACATCGTCGCCGACGGAGATCTCCGGGATGCCGGCGAGGGCGATCGCCTCGATCCGGCCCTCGATGGGCGTCGGGTCAGCCGACATCGACGGGCTCGGCCGCCTGGTCGACACGGAGACTCGGCTCGGCGAGGAGCAGATCGTCAGGCGTATCGAGGTCGAGCGCGAGCGGCCCGCCGAGCACGACGAGCCGGGCACCGGCGGCCCGGGCGGCAGCCTCGTGGGCGATGGCGCTGTCGCCGCCGAAGCAGACGTCGATCGCGTCGGGCGGGGCAATGAGGAGCGCGTTCGTCCCACGGCCATGGCGATCCGGGACGATCGCGACGAGCGGCCGGTCCTTGTCGGGCCGGTCCGCGTCGTGCAGCTCGGCGGCCACCGCGTCGATCGCGGCCGGCGTCACGTCCGGCAGGTCGATCGGGAGAATCAGGATCGCGCGGGCGCCGGCCGCGATCGCCTCGTCGCGGGCGGCCACGAGCCCGTGATTCAGGCCGCTGTCACGCTGCCGGATCGGGCGGGCACCGAGCTCGCCCGCGATGGTCCGGACCGTGTCGTCCGGAGTGATGACGAGGACGTCATCGACGCGCTTCGCCGCGACGGCCGCGGCGATCGTCGTGCGTGCGAGCCGGAGCGTGAGGTCGAGCCGCTCCTCGGCGTCGAGCACGGCGCCGAGCCGCGACTTCGCGCCGTCGAGCGCGCCGACCGGGATGATCGCGACGACGCCGCGATCGGGATGGGCAGGACTGGCCATGCCGGAATGCTAGGCGACTTCGCGATCCGGGTCGCCTGGTGGGGCCGGACGGGCGCGAGCCGGCGTCAGGGCCCGACGCCCGCGGCGGCCGCGATCGCGAGCACTCCGAACACGAGCAGCGCCACGCCCGACGCGCGATTGATCGAGACGAGGACCGCCGGAGTCAGGCGGGTTCGAAGCCGCCCGACCACGCTCGTCAGCGCGATCCACCACAGGCTCGAGCCGACGAACACGCCGATCGTCAGGAGCGCAGCCTCGAGCAGGCTCCCGCCGGCCAGGCCGAAGCCGGCGAAGATGGCCGCGAACGACAGGATCGTCATCGGGTTCGTCATCGTCAGGCCGTAGGTTGAGAGGAACGCGCCGG
>DATNBW010000004.1:0-2319 GCA_035607275.1 Verrucomicrobiia bacterium
CTACGCCGTCACCGAGCACGCCGAGCCAGTCGTCGATCACCGCCCGCAGCGCCCGGAGCCGATCGGCCGTGGCCGCGCCGTTCGTCGCGAGGATCCCGGCCCCCATCGTCGCGTCACCGCGGGCGAGCCGGGTCATCCCCGCCCAGCCACCGGCGGCGAGATCGCGGGCGTTCGGCCAATCGGGCTGGGCGGCCATCGCCTCGACCAGGGCCACCGACAGGACGAGCGGGAGGTGGCTGATCGCCGCGACGGCCGCGTCGTGCTCGTCCGCGGTCATGATCACGGGCCGCGCCCCGCAGGCGGTGACCAGGCCCACGACCCGGGCATCGGCCGCCGCGTCGGCGGGCTCGGCGGCGACGACCACCCACGGCCGGCCGCGCAGGAGCTCGGCATCGCCCGATCCGTAGCCGGCTGTCTCGCGGCCGGCCATCGGATGCCCGCCGACGAACCGCAGCCGGTGCCGCCGAGCGCGATCGACGATCGCCCCCTTCGTGCTCGCCACGTCGGTGATCACGGCGTCCGCCGCGACGTCGACGGCCAGCGGGCCCGCCAGCTCGTCGAGGAGGTCCAGGCAGGCGAGGGGCGGCGCGGCGAGCACGATCAGGTCGGCTCCGTGGATGGCCTCGGCCGCCGTCGCGGCGGCGACGACGCCATCGGCTGCGGCCGCGCGCGGCCCCGCGCCGCCCGGGGTCCAGGCGGTGATTCGGGTCGTGACGCCGGCGGCCGACGCCGCGCGCGCGACCGACCCGCCGATCTGACCCAGGCCGAGGAACGCGAGGTGCACGCGCGGAGTATGTCAGGCCCGACCGCCGACGCTGGTATTCTCGACGGGACGCTGCCCGCGTCGATGCCGGCGGGAGGGAACTAGTGAGTTCGGAGCCGAAACGGATCCGGGTGCTCTTCGTGGAGGACCATCGGCTCCTGGCCGAGGCGCTGTCGGCGCTGGTCGCGCGCGAGCCGGACATCGAGGTCGTCGGGATCGCGGGCACCGTTGCCGACGCCAAGCTGATGGCCCGCGAGCGCCTCGACGTCGTCCTGATGGACTACCACCTGCCGGACGGGACGGGTGCCGAGGCGACCCGGGCGATCAAGGCGCGCTGGCCGGCCGCCCGAATCGTCATGGTCACGGCGCTGACCGACGACGAAACGGTCCTCGAGTCGATCCAGGCGGGCGCCGACGGCTACCTCACGAAGGATCGCGCGGCCGACGACGTCGTCCAGGCGGTCCGGGCCGCCCACGCGGGCGAGACGCTCCTGCCCCGGTCGGTCATCGTCGAGATCGCCCGGCGGGTGGCGGCGGCCCGCGAACGCGGCGACGAGCGACGGATCGTCGAGCCGCTGACGCCGCGCGAGCTGGAGGTCCTGCGAGCCCTGACCGAGGGCCTGTCGACGCCGGAGATCTGCGAGCAGCTGTTCATCGCCCCGAACACGCTCCGGACCCACGTCCAGAACATCATGGGCAAGCTCCGCGTCCACTCGAAGCTCGAGGCCGTTGCATTCGCGCTTCGCTACCGGCTGGTCGAGCCGCCCCGGCCCGAGGACGCCGTCCCGACCTGAGCCGCCTCGCTCAGGAGCCGGCAGGCTTCCGGCGGCGCGCCGCCCGCCGATCCTCATCGCGACGCTCGGCCGTCTCGGGCGGGCCGGGGTCGTCCGACGGGTTCTGGCGTCGCGTGTGCTCGCGCCGCTCGAGATCGCGCCGATCGTTGTTCAGAAACGCCCCGCACCGCGGACAGCGCCGCTCCTCGGCGAAGAGCGATTCGACCGGCGCGACCGCGTAGATCTGTCGGCCGCACGACCAGCACGCGAGCTTGGGCATCCGCGCATCGTAGCCGACGATCGCGGCCGCGCCGCGCAGGTCGGGTCGAGCCAGCCCCTTCGGCCCGCTCCCCCGCTCCCGCGCCGGATCAGCTCGTGCGGTCGGCGGTCGTGCGCCGGCGCCGAGCGGTCTCCGTCCGGGCGGTGCGGACGAGCCGACGCGAGCCGAGCAGGAACCGCGTCCTCACAGACGTGGCCAGGCCGGCCAGCGCGAGTGGCAGGATGACGACCATGCCGGTGCCGCCGGCCCCGCCGCCCTTCGGCCCCCCGCCGCACGGCCGCGAGGGCGGCGGCGCGGTCTTCTGATGACCGGGCGGCCCGCTGCCCGCGCCGGGGCACGGCGGTCGCGGCTTGTGGACCTTGCCCGCGACCGGCTCCGGGGTCGGCGTCGGACGCGGTGTCGGACGAGCGGTCGGACGCGGGGTCGAGACGATCGGCGGCTGCGCCGTCGCGGTTGCTCCGGGGGTCGGCCTCGGCAGCCCGGCGATCGGGCCCTCCGTCGGG
>DATNBW010000010.1:0-7566 GCA_035607275.1 Verrucomicrobiia bacterium
CCAGGCGCCCGGCCGAGCGGACGGGCTCGTCCGGATCGACGACTCGCGCGTCGCGGTAGAAGGCGTGGAACTGGGTCGCGAGCTCCGTCGCGTAGGCCGTGACCCCGTGGGTCTCCTCGGAGCGGGCGGCGTCCTCGACGACCTCCGGGAAACGGGCGATCGCCCGTGCCAGCGCGGCCTCCGGAGCGCCCACGAGCGCGCCCCGGACGTTGTCGGCCCTCGCCAGCCCCTCGTCCGCCGCCTTCCGCAGGATCGAAGCGATCCGGGCGTGGGCGTACTGGACGTAGTAGACCGGGTTCTCGTTCGACTGCTTCTTGGCCAGCTCGATGTCGAAGTCGATGCCGGTGGTGACCGCGCGTGAGGCGAAGAACCAGCGCGCGGCATCGACGCCCACCTCGGCCAGCAGCTCGTCGAGCGTGATGAACTCGCCGGCCCGCTTGCTCATCGAGACCTCGACACCGTCGCGGATGAATCGGACCCATGAGTAGAGCAGCATCTGGACCGCCGCCTGGTCGTAGCCCATCGCCTGCGCGGCATTGCGCACCCGGGCCACCGTTCCGTGGTGGTCGGCTCCCCAGACGTAGATCAGGTGATCGAAGCCGCGGCTGAACTTCTCGGTGACGTAGCCGATGTCCGCGGCGAAGTAGGTCGGGCGGCCGTCGGACCGGATGATCACCCGATCCTTGTCGTCCCCGAAGGCCGTCGAGCGGAACCAGATGGCACCGTCCTGCTCGAAGACGTGGCCGCCGGCGCGCAACCGATCGATCGCCCGCTCGACCCAGCCGCCTTCGTGGAGGGATGCCTCCGTCGTCCAGCGGTCGAAGTGGACCCCCAGCCGCTCCAGGCTGGCCTCGATGCCCGCCCGGACGCGGAGCGCCGCCCAGTGGCCGACGACCTCCGCGAGGTTGCCGCCCGGCTCGGTTGCATCTGACCACACCTCCGGAGGGACGTCGCGGGCGAGCTCGTCCACGTACGAGCCGTGGTAGCCGTCGTCGGGGATCGGCTCGCCGCGCCGGACTGCGACGACCGAGGCCCCGAGGTTGGCGACCTGGGCGCCGGAGTCGTTGAAGTAGTACTCGCGCGTCACCCGCTGCCCGCCCGCCTCGAGAACGCGACTGAGGAGGTCGCCGATGAAGGCACCGCGCGCGTTGCCGATCGTCAGCGGGCCGGTCGGGTTGGCCGAGACGAACTCGACGTTGACCGATCGCGGCTCGACGGCCGCGACCCGACCCCAGCCTGCCGGGTCCGTGAGGACCGACCCGATCACCCGCTCCAGCGCGCTATCGGTCAGGCGCAGGTTCAGGAAGCCCGGCGGCGCCACCTCGACCGCCGCGATCGGCGAGCCGGCCGCGGGATCCGACGCATCGGCGGCGATCGCGTCCGCCAGCACCCGGGCGATCTCGAGCGGGGCGCGCCGGTACGGCCGGGCCAGCTTCATCGCCAGGCTGGCGGCGAAGTCGCCATGATCGGGATTGGCCGGTCGCTCGATGTCGACGGTGGGCAGTCCGTCCTCGATCGCTGGCAACGCGCCGGCCTCGACCGCCCGGCGCCACGCTCGAGCCACGGCTTCGCGGACCTCGGTCCGGATCGGGGCGGATGTCGTCGGCTGGCTCGGGCTGGTCACGGTCGGCGAGACCTCGGGGTTTCGGTGGGCGTGCCGGCGCGGCACGCGATCGGATGGGGCGCCCATGGTAGCGCGCAGCCGGCCAGCCAACAGTCCTGGGACCTCGTTGCGCTGCTGCACCGGAATGCCGTCCGGCGGCCTGTGTCAAACGGTGGACATCGGTGCAATTGGGTCTAGTCATCCGTACTGCGGACTAGTACCTTTTTCCATCCGTTCAGCCGTACAGTGACCGTCACTTCCCTTCCGGGAGGGTTCTTCAGGGGGACCGGAAGTACCGGCCCTAAGCCGGCCTTAACGGACTAGAGGTCCCATTCGGGAACCTCACCGGGGACTCCATTCATTTTCGCGAGGTCTTATCCATCGTGGCTTCGTTCTCGGGGATCGGGAGGAACAGAGCAATGTCATCTCGGGGACTGTGGCGCTTCATGGGAGCGCGGACGCGCCGGGGCCTGGCCCTGTCGTGGTCCGCGTTGTTCGTGTTGTCGCTGCTGTTGCAGTACTTCAGCTTCGCGCTCGCGCCGGCGGCCCTGGCCGTCCACGACGAGGGCCTCTTCGAGCTCGATGGCGACACGATCGCCAACAACGCGGCTCCGCCGATCGGGCCGGCCGAGGACTGGGACAACCATCCCGGCGCCACCGGCAACCGGTTCATCTTCAAGACGGACCCGCTCAGCCAGCAGACCGATGACATCTTCACCGGCGGCTCGACCAAGGACGACCTCAACACGTCGGGCTGGCACTGGACGACCGGCAGCGTGCCGGACAAGGACAACATCGAGCATGCGTTTGCCGCGTCCTATGTGAAGGACGGCCACACGTTCGTCTACTTCGGCCTCGACCGCTACGCCAACAACGGCGATGCATTCACCGGGTTCTGGTTCTTCAAGAGCGGAGTCGGCCCGGTCGCGGGCGGTAACTTCAGCGGCCCTCACTCGGTCGGCGACCTGCTCGTCCTGAGCAATTTCACCAACGGTGGTGCCACCGCCACGATCCAGCTCTTTGAGTGGGTCGGCTCGGGCGGCGACACGAACGGCACGTTGAACCTGCTCGCGACGGGCAACGTCTGTACCGGCTCGCCGGCCACCGACAAGGCCTGCGCCGTCACCAACAGCGGCCCGATCAACCCGAGCTGGACGTTCGACGACAAGTTCACGAACGGCACCGACAACCCGATCCCCGAGGACTCGTTCTTCGAGGGCGGCATCGATCTCGACGCCCTGTTCGCGCCCGGCAACGCGCCGTGCTTCGGCAGCTTCCTCGCCGAGACGCGCGCCTCGCAGTCGGTCGACGCGGTCCTCAAGGACTTCACCGGCGGCGCTTTCAACACGTGCGTTCCGCCGACGATCGAGACGACCTCGAGCACGGCGACCGCCGACTTCGGCCAGAACGTCCATGACACCGCCACCCTGAGCGGCTCGGACGGCCCCGCCTCGGGCACCGTCAAGTTCTTCGTCTGCGGCCCGGCCGCGTCGAAGCCCGACTGCTCGACCGGCGGAACGGCCGTCGGCGGCGCCGTCAACGTCACGACCAGTGCCAACGGCGGCACGGCCGTCTCCCCGAACTTCCAGGTCGGCGTCACCGCGGCCGCCTCCGGGTGGTACTGCTGGCGCGCCGAGTACACGCCGGATGCGGACTCGCAGTACCTGGCGGGCAAGCACACCGACGACAACACTGAGTGCTTCTTCGTCGCCCCCGCGACGATCGAGATCACGAAGACCGCAAACCCGGTCGGGCCGGTCAGCGCCGGCGCCGACATCGGGTTCGACATCACGGTCCACAACAACGGCACGCAGACGACGCTCGGAATCTCGGTCAGCGACCCGCTGCCCGCCGGCATCGTCTGGACCGCCGACCCGGCGTCGAACGGCGCGAGCTGTTCGATCGACACCGCACCGAACCCGGATGTCCTGAGCTGCACGAAGGCGAGCCTTGCCGCCGACGCCAGCTTCACGGTTCACATCCACGGCACGACCGACGCCGCCGACTGCGGCACGGTCAGCAACACCGCCTCGGTGTCGACGACGAACGACGGCACCGACAGCGATGGCGCGTCGGTCGTCGTCAACTGCCCCGACGTCAAGGTCACCAAGACCCCGGACGGCGGCAGCGTCGATGCCGGTGACACGATCACCTGGTCGATCAAGGTCGAGAACATCGGGGCCGGCACGGCGACCGGTGTCACCCTGACCGACAACCTCCCGGCCGGGATCCACTGGACCGAGGCCGAGAACGACTGCACGATCAGCGGCGCTGACGGCAGCCAGGTCCTGAGCTGCACCGTCGGTACCCTCGCGGCCGGTGCGTCGAAGACCTACCAGGTCAGCGGCGTCACGGACAAGGCCGACTGCGGCACCGTCAACAACACCGCCTCGGCGACGGCCACCAACGAGCCGTCGAGCGTCCTCGGCAACAACTCCGACAACGGCTCGGTCGCCGTCCTGTGCGCGACCGTCACCCTCGACAAGACGGCCGACAACGCGACCGTCAGCGCCGGCTCCGGCATCGGGTTCGTCCTGAGCTGGGGCAACAGCACCGGCGGCAAGGCGACCGGCGTCGTCGTCAGCGACAACCTGCCCGGCACGGCCGGCCTGCACTGGATCATCGCCGGCTCGACCGGGACGGGATCCACGTGCCAGATCAGCGGCGCGGACGGCAGCCAGGTCCTGACCTGCAACGTCGGCGACATCCCCGGCAACACCGCGGTCAGCGGCACGGTCCACGTGACCAGCGTCACGACGGCCCAGAGCTGCGCCGTGATCTCGAACACGGGCCACGTCACCACGACCAACGACGGATCGGCCGACGACACCGCCTCGGTCACCGTGCTGTGCCCGGATCTCGAGGTCGTCAAGACCGGCAACGGGCCGCTCAACGCGGGCGACACGGCGACGTTCACGATCGTCCTGACGAACCACGGCCCGGGCGCCGCGGCCAACGTGACCCTGACCGACCAGCTGCCCTCGGGCACCTGGACGCTCGGTGGGGCGAACGCCGCGAGCTGCGCCATCAACGGCTCCAATCTCCTGACCTGCGACTTCGGCACCGTTGCCGCCAACGCCAGCCGGACGATCACCGTCAGCAAGACGACCACCGCGGTCGACTGCGCGGGGATCCACAACGAGGTCAGCGTCGCGGCGAGCAACGAGAACACCGCGAACGACCAGTACGCCAACACCGACGACGCCGACATCGTCGTCAACTGCCCCGACGTCCACGTCCTCAAGACGGCCGACAAGGGCACGATCAGCGCCGGTGAGGTCGCCGCGTTCACCATCACGGTGAGCAACGACGGCGTCGGCACCGCCAAGAACGTCACCCTCCACGACCCGCTGCCGAGCGGCGTCAACTGGGCGATCTCGCCCTCCGTCCAGGGCTGCTCGATCGCCAACAACACGCTCGACTGCTCGTTCGCGACGCTCGCATCCGGTGCGTCCGTCACGATCCACATCTCCGGCACGACCGACAAGGCCGACTGCGGCACGCTCGACAACACGGCCGTCGTGGCCGCGACGAACGAGCCGGTCGCCGATCAGTCCGACAACAGCAGCAGCGCCTCGATCAACGTCGACTGCCCCGACCTCGGCGTCGTCAAGACCGCCGACAACGGGACGATCAGCGCCGGTGACGTCGCTGCCTTCACCGTCGTCATCACGAACCACGGACCCGGCACCGCCTTCGACGTCCACGTTGCCGACACGCTGCCGGCCGGGGTCACCTGGGCCATCGATCCGGCCGTCACCGGCTGCGCGATCGTCGGAACGGCCCTGACCTGCGACTTCACGAGCCTCGCCGCCGGCGCGACGGTCACCCTCCACATCAGTGGCGAGACGAAGGCCGTCAACTGCGGCACGCTCCACAACTCGGTGGTCGTCTCGGCGACCAACGAGGACACCGCCAACGACCAGTTCCCGAACGAGGCCAGCGCCGACATCACGGTCAATTGCCCGACGATCGTCATCACGAAGACGGCGGACAAGGCCACGATCAGCGCCGGCGACCCGATCGGCTTCACGATCACGGTCACGAACACGGGCGCGGGCAACGCGACCGGCGTCCACGTGACCGACACGCTGCCGGCCGGCATCACCTGGACGGCGGACGCCCCGACCGGGACGGCCGCGGCCACCTGCGGCATCGCCGCCGGCATCCTGACCTGCGACTCGGCCCTCATGGCCAGTGGCACGTCCTTCAGCGTCCACATCCACGGCGTGACGTCTGCCGCCAACTGCGGCGAGGTCCTGAACACCGCCGTCGTGACGACCGGCAATGACGGCGGCGACCAGGACAGCTCGACGGTCACCGTCGAGTGCCCGGACGTCACCGTCGAGAAGACCCCGGACAGCGGCACCGTGAACGCCGGCCAGAATGCCGTCTTCACGATCGTCGTCAGCAACTCCGACGCCGCGGGCACCGGGACGGCACGCAACGTGACGCTGTCCGACCCGCTCCCGGCCGGCTACGTCTGGACCCTCGGCGGGATCGATGCGGGCGACTGCTCGATCGACACCGCCCCGAGCCCGGACCTCCTGACCTGCAACTTCGGCGACCTGGCTCCCGGCGAGTCGCGGTCGATCACGCTGACCGCTCCGACGACGGGCCAGAACTGCGCCGTCATCCCGAACACGGCCACCGTGGCCGCGTCGAATGAGGCCCAGGCCGACACCGACGACAACTCCGACAGCGCATCGATCGACGTCCTGTGCGCGGACATCTCCATCGAGAAGGTCGCGAACCCGGTGGGACCGGTCAACGCCGGCGACACGATCGGGTTCGACATCACCGTCAGCAACAACGGCGACGGCAACGCCACGGGCGTGGTCGTGACCGACGTGCTCCCCGCCGGCATCTCCTGGACCGCATGGGACCCGAGCGGTGACACCGATGGCGTCGACTGCGCGATCGCTGCCGGCACCCTCACCTGCACGGACGCCTCGATGGCGCCCGGCGACAGCTTCACCGTCCACATCTCCGGTGTGACCGATGCGGCCGACTGCGGCACCGTCGACAACACCGCCACCGTCACGACGACCAACGACGGCTCGGACGAGGCCTCGGCTTCGGTCGAGGTCCTCTGCCCCGACGTCCAGGTCGTCAAGGACGCTCCGAACACGCCGATCGCCGTGGGCGAGGATCTCGTCTACACGATCACGACCACGAACATCGGTGAGGGCGTCGCCTACGACGTCGTCCTGACCGATCAGCTCCCGGCGGGCTTCGACTGGCAGGTCGACAACGCGGCCTGCGAGATCGTCGGCACCACCCTGACCTGCGACTTCGGCGACCTGGATCCGGGCGAGAGCGTCACGGTCACCCTGACCGCGCCGACCTCGGCCACGGGTGAGGGCGCCAACATCGACTGCGCCGACAGCCTGGTCCACCACATCCCGAACGTCGCCTCGGCGACGGCAAGCAACGAGGGCGACGACGTCCTCGACAACAACGAGGACGGCGCGTCGATCGACGTCCTGTGCTCGGCCCTCGGGATCGACAAGTCCTTCACCGGCAACACGAACGGCACGGACCCGGATCTCGGCGTCCCGTCGGCGAAGATCGGTGACACGCTCCACTACACCCTGCACTACACGGGCGCCGGCCCGATCGCGGACGCCGTGATCACCGACGTCCTGCCGCAGGGCCTCGAGTACGTGGTCGGATCGGCGGCCGGGGACGCGAACTTCACGTTCGACTCCTACGACCCCGCGACCCGCACGCTCAAGTGGGTGGCCGCCCAGGGTCTGCCGGATCCGGCAGACGGAACCGTCACCTACGACGTCAAGGTCCTCGCGACCGCACCCGACTTCGCCCAGCCGCTGGTCAACGTCGCCACCATCGTCGGCCACACGCCGACCGGCAGGGAGCTGACCGACAGCGACACCGCCTCGGTGGCGGTCCTGGCTCCGCCCGAGGAGCTGACCCCGCCCCCGACCAGCACCATCACGCCG
>DATNBW010000014.1:0-10347 GCA_035607275.1 Verrucomicrobiia bacterium
TCTGGGATGCCCAGATCGGGACTGCCCGCGAGGTCGTGGCTGCGGTCGGCGGGCCGGGCCACGTCGTCGCGATCGGAATCACCAACCAGCGCGAGACCGCCGTCATCTGGGACAGGGCGACCGGCCGGCCGGTCGCCGACGCGATCGTCTGGCAGAGCCGGGTCACCGCGCCCTTCTGCGAGTCGCTCCGGGCCGCCGGTCACGAGTCCGTCGTGCGCGAACGGACGGGCCTCCCGATCGACGCCTACTTCAGCGGCCCGAAATTCCGCCAGATCCTGGCGGAGGATCCGGCGCTCCGGCCACGGGCGGAACGGGGCGAGCTGGCGGCGGGGACCGTCGAATCCTTCCTGATCTGGCGGTTAACGGACGGACGGGCACACGTCACCGACGTCTCGAACGCCTCCCGGACGCTCCTCCTCGACATCCATCGCGGCGCCTGGGACGACGACCTGGTCCGGCTGATGGAGGTGCCGCAGGCACTGCTTCCCGAGGTCCGGAGCACCGCCGAGGCCTACGCCGAGACCGACCGATCGATCTTCGGTCGCGCGATCCCGATCGCGGCATCCGCCGGCGACCAGCAGGCGGCGACGTTCGGCCAGGCATGCTTCGCGCCCGGCGAGGCCAAGGTCACCCTCGGCACCGGGGCGTTCCTGCTGGCCAACACCGGCGAGACCGCCGTCGCCTCGAGCCACGGCCTCCTGACGACCGTGGCGTGGCAGCTCGGGCCGGACGCGCCGCTCGTGTACGCGATTGAGGGATCGGTGTTCGTGACCGGGGCGGCTGTCCAGTGGCTGCGCGACTCGCTCGGCCTCGTTCGCGAGTCGGCGGAGATCGAGCGGCTCGCGGGGTCCATCCCCGACAGCGGCGGCGTCGTGATGGTCCCGGCCTTCGTCGGTCTCGGCGCGCCGTACTGGGATCCGGATGCCCGCGGCGCGATCTTCGGCCTCACCCGGGGCACGACCGCCGCGCAGATCGCCCGGGCGACGCTCGACGCGATCGCCTACCAGGTCCGCGACGTGGTCGAGGCGATGGACGCCGACCTCGGTGCGCCCTTGCGCGGGCTGCGGGTGGACGGCGGCGGCGCCGGCGACCTCGTCTGCGCGTTGATCGCCGACCAGCTCGAGCGCTCGATCGAGCGGCCCCTCGTCCGCGAGACGACGGCGTTCGGGGCGGCCGCGCTGGCGGGGCTCGCCGTCGGGTTCTGGAAGAGTCCGGCCGAGATTGCCGCCCTCCGACGGGTCGAGCGACGGTTCGATCCAATGCCCGGCGACGCGATCCGCGCCCAAGGGCGGCGGGCGTGGGCACGCGCGGTCGAGCGATCGCGGGGCTGGGCCGCCGACCCCTGAGCCCGCCCGCTCGTCTCGAACGTGCACGACATTGGCGGAATCGGGCTCGATCGGCGAAAATACCCCTATACAAGTCCGTCGATAGTCGTCTAGACTCCCGCGCGGTAAGGCCGTGATAGCGATCGCGGCAAGTTCATACGTAGCTCAACGACGACTCGGACTCCTCTCACGGCTGACGCGAGAACCCGGAGGGATCGCGCGGCTACCGAGAGGAGTTTTCGTTTCGTGTACAACGATAAGAATCTGACCTGCGCCGATTGCGGCCAGGAGTTCGTGTTCACCGCGAGTGAGCAGGACTTCTACGCACAGCGCGGGTTCACCGAGCCGCGTCGTTGCCCGTCGTGTCGCGCCAGCCGGAAGGCTGCCCGCAACGCGAGTGGCGGCGGCGGGACGGGCAGCAGCTACGGCAGCTACGGCGCCGGCGGCGGCTACTCGGCCGGCGGTGGCTACAGCAGCGGCGGGGGCGGCGGCGGTGGCTACGGCGGCGGCGGTGGTGGTGGCGGCTACGGTCGCGACCGCGGTCCCCGCGAGATGTTCACCGCAACATGCTCGTCCTGCGGCAAGGACGCCCAGGTCCCGTTCCGCCCGACCAGCGGCAAGCCCGTCTACTGCTCCGACTGCTTCCGCAGCCAGCGCGGTGGAAGTTCCTATTAACTAGTCCTCTCGGCGCGGACCCGATCGACGGGTCCGCCGAACCTTCCGCGAGAACGACCCGGGTTGTCAGCCGACCCGGGTCACTTGATTCTCGGGCGGGACTTCCGGCTGTCGCGGCTGAACGACGCTGGCGGTGTTGCCGCCTGCGGTCCTCGCTCACGACCATCCGAGGTCGCTCGCTGCGGTCGTCGGCGGCGCCCTGCCAGCCTCGCCCATCCGCGACGAACGCGGTTCCGGCTGTCGCGGCTGAACGACGCTGGCGGCGTTGACCTCCGACGGGTTCGCGGAGCTCACCCTCGGACCTCGGTGAGCCGGCCGCACGTCAGCTCTCGCAGATCCGAGCCTCAGGTCGACCCGCCCCCGACGCACGCCGGAATTGTCGAATGCCCGCTGGGCGAGCATTACGTCGGCCGACGGCCCGATTCGAGTCGGCGCGAACCTTGAAGTTAGCGCCCGAAGGCTAACTCCAGCTCGCGTGAGCCTCCTTCGGGCCGCCCGAGCGTCGTAGTCCCCGCTGGGCGGGCATTCGACAACTCGCGCCTGCGCGGGCGACGGCCCGCGCACCTTGCCCGGCCGGGGCCCCTCAGGGCTCGGCCGCGCCGCCTCCGCCGCCGGACCGGCCGGCCAGCATCCCGAGGTCGAACTTCCGCTCGGTTCCGTGGATCAGCCGGTCGATGTTGTCCGCGTGGGCGACCCAGATCAGGGCCGGCCCGATCACCGCGTACACCAGGTACTGCTGGGGAACCGCGCCCGAGGCGACCGCCCAGATCACGAGCATCGCCGGGAACAGCGCCGCGGATCCGAGCAGCGACCCCAGCGACACATAGCGCGTGACGAGGATCACGAGCACGAACACCGGCGTTGCCAGGAGCACCGCGATCGGCTGGATCACGAGCATCGTTCCGACGCCCGTCCCGACGCCCCGGCCGCTCCGGAACCCTACGAAGATCGACCAGATCGCGCCGGCCACGGCCGCCAGCCCGCACAGGACCTCGATCACGGCCTCGCCGGCCACGAGCCGGGCCACGACCACAGGCAGCGCGCCCTTGAGGAGGTCGCCGCCGACGACGAAGGCCGCCCGCCGGCGGCCGAGCGCCCGGAGCGCGTTCGTCCCACCGGTCCGCCCCGACCCCACGGTCCGCGGATCGACCCCGCCGGTCAGTCGCGCGACGAGCACGCCCATCGGGATCGAGCCGCACAGGTAGGCCCCGGCGATGAGGGCAAGGTCGAGGAGGAGGGTCGCGCCGTCCATGGCACTCCGCGAGCGGGACCGGACCGATTCGCCGCGAGTCTAGCACCGCGACTCGCGTGCTCGGTTGCGGGCTTTGTGAGGCCCCGCGTACGATGCAACCGATGATCCAATCGCCCAGCCGGCCGCCGCGACGGCGCCGGTCCGTGGCTCGCGAGGCGCACTGATCTCCATGGCCGTCGGCTCGTCCAATGATTTCGATCTCGTCGTGCTTGGCGCGGGCACGGGGGGCTATACCGCCGCCTTCCGGGCAGCCCAGCTGGGCCTGAAGGTCGCCCTCGTCGACGAGGACAAGATCGGCGGGACGTGTCTCCATCGGGGCTGCATCCCGACGAAGGCGCTGCTCGAGTCGGCCGGCTTCGTGGAGCACGTCCGACATGCCAAGGACTACGGCCTCGTCCTGGCGGGTCCCGCCGACGGCGATGGCACGCCGGGCATCGACTACGTCCAGATGGCCGCCCGCAAGGACCAGGTCGTGAAGCGGCTGTGGACCGGGCTGAAGACCCTGATCGACAAGAACAAGGTCACGTGGGTGGCGGGTCGCGGCCGGCTCGAGGGCCCGAACAAGGTCCGGGTCACCCAGCCCGGCGACGACGGCACGCCCGGTACGGGCGGCGATCGGGTCCTCCAGGCGACCGACATCATCCTCGCAACCGGCTCGCGCGTGAAGAGCCTGCCGGGCCTCGAGCCGGATGGCGAGCGGATCCTGACCAGCGACGACGTCCTCCGCTCGACGACGATCCCGAAGGACATCGTCATCGTCGGCGCGGGCGCGGTCGGCTGCGAGTTCGCCTCGATGTACCACGACCTCGGGACGAAGGTGACGCTGCTCGAATACTTCCCGCAGATCGTGCCGCTCGAGGACCGCGAGGTCAGCCAGGCGCTCGAGCGGAGCTTCACCCGGCGCGGGATGACGGTGATGACGAACGCCCGTTTCGACTCGACGAAGGTGGAGGTCACCAAGAGCGGGATCTGTCTCGTCGTCGGGCCCGAGGGCAAGGAGCCGCAGGAGCTCCGGGCGGAGCAGCTCCTCGTGGCGGCCGGCCGGGCGACGAACGTCGAGGGGATCGGTCTCGAGACGACGAAGGTCGAGGTCGACAAGGGCATCGTCAAGGTCGACGGGCGGCAGCGGACGAAGGAACCGCACGTCTACGCGATCGGCGACATCGTCGGCGGGCTGATGCTCGCGCACACGGCCGGTCACGAGGGGATCGTCGCCGCCCACGTCATCGCCGGCGACAAGGACATCCACCCGGTCGACTACGTCAAGCAGCCGCGCGCGACCTACTGCCGGCCGGAGATCGCGTCGATCGGGCTCACCCAGCAGCAGGCCGAGGAGCGGGGCCGGCCGATCAAGACCGGCAAGGTGCCGTTCCAGGCGATCGCCAAGGCGATCATCGGCGGCGAGTACGAGGGCTTCGCCAAGGTCATTGCCGACAAGGAGACCGACGAGACCCTCGGCATCCACCTGATCGGGCCGCACGCGACGGACCTGATCGCGGAGGCCTCGGTCGCGTTCGAGCTCGAGGCCGCGCCGTGGGAGATCGGCGGCGCGACCCACGCCCACCCGACGTTGTCGGAGATCCTGGGCGAGGCGGCGATGGCGGTCGACGGCCGGTCGATCAACTTCTGATGGCGGTCTCCGAGCGCTCCGCCGCCAAGAAGCCGCTCGGCTCCGACCTGGGCCTGTCGACCGACGACCTGCTCGAGATGTACCGGCTCGTCGCCCTCGCCCGGGCGGTCGACGAGCGGATGTGGATCCTCAACCGGGCCGGCCGGATCCCGTTCGTGATCAGCGGCCAGGGCCACGAGGGTGCCCAGGTCGGGATCACGTGGGCGCTCGAGAAGGGCAAGGACTGGATCGCCCCGTTCTACCGCTCGATCGCGACCTGCCTGACGTTCGGGATGAGCGCCCGGGACATCATGACCGCCCAGTACGCGACGGCATCGGACCCGTCGTCGGGCGGACGCCAGATGCCCGGCCACTACGGCTCGCACGAGCACAACCTCGTGTCCGTCTCGTCGCCCGTTGCGACCCAGCTGCTCCACGCGGTCGGGCTGGCCCTGGCCGCCAAGATCAAGAAGACCGGCCAGGTCGCCATGACGATCATGGGCGAGGGGTCGAGCAACCAGGGCGACGTCCACGAGGGCCTGAACTTCGCCGCGATCCACAAGCTGCCGTTCATCTTCATCGTCGAGAACAACGGCTACGCGATCTCGGTCCCGCTGGCTCGCCAGGTGGCCGGATCGTCGGTGGCCCAGCGGGCGGCCGGCTACGGGATCCCGGGCGTGACCGTCGACGGCTCCGATGTCCTGGCCTGCTATTCGGCCGCGCGCGAGGCGGTCGATCGGGCGCGGGCCGGCGACGGGCCGACGCTGATCGAGGCCAAGGTCACCCGCCTCACCGGGCACTCGAGCGACGACCAGCAGACGAAGTACCGCTCCGAGGAGGAGCTGGCCGCCGATCGATCCCTCGATCCGGTCCCGAAGTTCCGGGCCCAGCTCGTCGACGCCGGCGTTCTGACGCCCCAGGCGGAGGAGCGGATCGATGCCGCGATCAAGGACGCCGTCCACGATGCGACCGAGTACGCGGAAGCGCAGCCGGACCCGCATCCGTCGACCGCGATGAAGTGGGTCTACGCCGAGGAATGGCCGTCCGAGGGGCCGCCGCCGTGGGGGATGGGCGAGTCGACGGACGCCACGGTCGACGACGCGAGTCTCCCCGACACGGTTGCCGACTGATGGCGCTCAAGACGTTCATCGAGGCGATCCGCGACGGGCTGCGCGAGGAGATGACCCGAGACGAGAACGTCATCGTGCTCGGCGAGGACGTCGGCAAGAAGGGCGGCGTGTTCCTCGCCACCGACGGGTTGTGGGCCGATTTCGGCGACATCCGGGTCATCGACACGCCGCTCACCGAGAGCCAGATCATCGGGACGTCGATCGGGGCGGCGATCGGCGGGCTCCGGCCCGTCGCCGAGATCCAGTTCGCCGACTTCATCCACCCGGCCTTCAACCAGCTCGTGTCCGAGGCGGCCCGCCTGCGCTACCGGTCGAACAACGGGTACAGCGCCCCGATGGTCGTCCGCGCACCGTACGGTGGCGGCGTCCACGGTGCGCTCTACCACTCGCAGTCGGTCGAGGCGTTCTACACCCACGTCCCGGGTCTCAAGGTCGTGATCCCATCCACGCCGCACGACGCCAAGGGCCTCCTGCGGAGCTGCATCCGACGACGACCCTGTCCTGTTCTTCGAGCACAAGAAGATGTACCCGAGCGTCCGTGGCGACGTCCCCGACGGCGAGTACACCGTGCCGCTGGGCAAGGCCCAGGTCACCCATCCCGGGTCGCAGGTCACGGTGATCGCGTACGGCCTGATGGCCCACTACGCGCTCGAGGCGGCGGACCGGGTCGCCGAGGACGGGATCAGCGTCGAGGTGGTCGACCTCCGGACGCTCCGGCCGCTCGACAAGGAGACCGTCCTCGACTCGGTGCGGAAGACCGGCAAGTGCCTCGTCGTGTACGAGGACAATCGGTTCGGCGGGTACGGCGCGGAGGTCGCCGCGATCGTGGCCGAGGAGGCCTTCGACTATCTCGACGGGCCAGTGACCCGGATCGCGGGTCCGGACGTCCCGGGCGTCCCCTACAACCACGTCCTCGAGGACTGGTTCATGGTCAACCCGGAGAAGATCGCCGACGGCATCCGCAAGCTCGCGGCGTATTGATCGAGGTGGATGCCGCTGAGCTCGAAGCGGCACTGCACGCCATGCTCGCGCGATACGAGGGCCCGCTCGAGCGTGCCGAGATCTACGGCATCCAGGTCCTGCATCGGCCCGGCGCCCGCGCGCACGACTGGTTCGCCGGCGTTCGGCCGGGCAAGGGCATGGCCAAGCTGATGCTGCTGCCGATCAAGGCGAATGCGGGACTGCTCGACGGCGTCTCGCCCGCGCTGCTCGAGCGAAAGAGCGGTGACGCGCTCTTCACGCTCCGGCCCGGCGACGAGGCCTTGCTTCCGGAGCTGGAGGAGCTCATGGCGCGCGCGTTCGATTCCTATGTCGGGGATCGGTAGCCGTGGCCGACTTCGAGACTGTCCACGAGCGGCTCAAGACGATCCTCCGGTGCCACGCTGACGGGCTCGTCATCACGAAGGACGGGCCTGCGGGAATGGCCGTCGAGATCCCCGGCCTCGAGGGGAAGCCCTGGGGGTACGTCGCCGGCACGCGCGTCGGCAAGAGCTACGTCAGCTACTACCTGATGCCGGTCTACGCCTCGCCCGAGCTCGCCGCGTCGGTCTCGCCGGCGCTCGCGAGGCGGAAGCAGGGCAAGGCGTGCTTCAACTTCACGAAGGTCGACGAGGCGCTCCTTGCCGAGCTCGACGAGTTGACCGGTCGCGGGATCGCCGGGTTCGTCTCCCACGCCCGGGCGGCCGCCGCCGCGCGCCGCTAGATCGGGCCGGCCGCGATCTCGACCCGGAGCGGACGATCCAGGAAGGCGGCGATCCGCTCCACCTCCGGCGTCAGCGTCCCCCGGACGATCGACCTCGCACGGAACGGGTGGACGACGGCGGCCCCCGCCCCCGCCTTCCCGTTCACGATCTCCCACGTCCCGGCGACGCGGCCGTCGGCGACGACGATCGGGCTGACCCAGCCGGCGGTTCGATGGACCCGGTCGTGGAGCGCATCGTCGAGCACGGAATCGACGTGGCGCGGCAGCTCGTTCGTGAACGGATCGAAGCCCGGCAGGAGGCGGACCTCGTGGTCGGGCGAGATGCGCAGCAAGGCCGCGACGTCCGCTTCGCGAACGAGGCCGCGGACGCCCTCGACGTCGACGTGGACCACCGGACTCGGCATCCTGGCGAGCGCCCGGGTGACGCCGGCCAGCCGGCCGCCGCCCCACCATCGGGCGACCATGTCCCGGCTCGCGCCGGGGAACGCCGTCAGGTACCGGTCGATCAACCGGGCGAGAGCATCGGTGGCCGCCATCGGATCGTCGAGGGCCGGACCGATCGGCCGGCCCAGCCACGCCGATGGCTGCACGAAGGCGACGTTGCGCCCGTCCGACGGGCCGAACACGAGCCGGCCACGCTGAGCGGCCGGGCCAAGGAACGTGCCCCAGCCGGTCAGCATGTCCTGGCGAAGGTGCGGACGGCGCACACGCTTCACGACCGCGTCGACGACCTCGACCCGGGTCATCGGGCGCTCCGTCAGGACGTCGCCGATCGAGTCGATCACCTCGGCCACGCCCTCCTCGGTCATCTTGAAGTAGCGCAACCAGGCAGGCGTGTGCCAGCGTTCCAGGGTCCGCGCGGCGAGGACGAACTCGGCGAGATCGTCGGCGGTCAGAAGATGCAGGGTCTGGCGGAAGGCCCAGACCTTGACGAGGCTCCGGCGCTCCCACAGGGCATCGCGAACGTCCGCCGGACGAAGGCCGTCGATCCGGACGGCCGCCTGCAACTCGGCCGAGCTCATCACCTGGGCATGGAGGCCCACCAGGCCGCCGACAACGTCGACGAGCTGCGCCGCGTTCGCGCGGGCAACCAGGCGCTGCCGCTCGAGCCGCAGGGCAAGGACCTTTGCCCAGGTCGTGGCGAAGGCTGGTGGCGCAGGCGTCTTCGGCATCGATCGATCATGCCCGCTCGATCGGACAGGCGTTGTCAGGTTCGTCGCACGGCACCGACGGCCTTGATGCGCGACACTAGAGCCGAACGACGCGATGGCGGGCCCGATCCGCCCGGCGACCCGGAGGAACGACAGTGGCCAAGGTGACGATGCCCCAGCTCGGCGAGAGCGTCGCCGAGGGGACGATCGGCAAATGGCTCAAGCAGCCCGGCGACACGATCGAGAAGTACGAGCCGCTCGTCGAGGTCATCACCGACAAGGTCAACGCGGAGGTCCCGTCGCCGTTCGCCGGCGTGCTCAAGGAGATCCTCGTCGAAGAGGGCGCGACCGTTCCCAACAACGCCGAGATCGCGGTGATCGAGACCGCCGAGGACGCCGCCGCGGGCGGAACGAGCGACGCGCAGCCGCCGACCGCCGCGGCTGCCGCACCCGATGCCCCGGCCGCCGCCGCGCCGCCACCTGCCCCGGCGCCGGCTGCCCCGGCGCCGGCTGCCCCGGCGCAACCCGTCGCGGAGCCAGCGCGATTCGTTCCGGCCGACGGCCCGGCCGGCTCGGACGAGCGACCGGAGCCGGCAGCCGCCACCGCCACCGCCACCGCCGCTGCCGGCGCCGCGCCCGCGCCGACCGCGGTCGCGACCGAGCCGGCCGACGCCCCCGGCAACCCCGACGCCCGGATGACCCCGGCCGTCCGCCGCCTCCTGCGCGAGCATGGCGTGACCGCCGTACAGATCGTGGGAACCGGCGGCGGCGGGCGAATCACCCGCGAGGACGTCACCAACTACGTCGAATCCCAGCGAACCGGGCAGTCCGTCGGAGGCCAGTCGGTCGACGGCGCGGCCGCGGCGGCCACGTCGGGCGGCAATGGGTCGGGCGCCACGGTGCCCGCACCGGCCGCGCCAGCTCCCGCAGCACCGCCCGCCGCACCCGCCCCCGCGGCTCCGACCGCGCCCAGCCCACGGGCGCCGTCCGCGGCCCCCGCGGCGGCGACGCCGGCGGCCGGCCCGGGTGCCGCGGTCAAGGCCGCGCCGGGCATCGAGTTCCCGGCCGGCGCCGACGAGGTCCTCGTCCCGCTGACCCAGATGCGCAAGGGGATCGCGGCCCAGATGACGCGGGCCCTCCAGGCGCCCCATGCCTACGTCCAGATGGAGATCGACGCGACGCGCCTCGTCGCGTTCCGCGAGAAGGCCAAGCGCGACTATCAGGCGAAGGAGGGCATCGGGCTCAGCTTCGTGCCGTTCGTCGTCAAGGCCGCAGCCGTCGCTCTGAAGAAGACGCCGACGTTCAACGCCCACTGGACCGAGCAGGGCCTCATGGCCAAGCGCCGGATCAACATCGGCGTGGCGGTCGCCGTCGACGACGGCCTGATCGTGCCCGTCATCCGCGACGCCGACCAGCTCTCGATCCACGGCCTGAACGTGGCGATCGCCGACGTCGCCGCCCGGGCGAAGGCCAACAAGCTGCGCATCGACGACTTCGGCGGCG
>DATNBW010000150.1:0-6395 GCA_035607275.1 Verrucomicrobiia bacterium
GTCCGGCCCGCGCAGGGCATTGATCGTGATCCCGTCGACGAGCGTCCCCACCCCGCCGAGGCCCGTTCCGAAGATGACCCCGGTCCGGTCGGCCTCCTCGCCCTCGAATCTGGCCGGGAGCCCCGCCTCGTCCATCGCCTGGCGGGCGGCGACGAGCCCGAACTGGATGTAGCGGTCGAACCGGCGCATGTCCTTCTTGTCGAGCACGCCGGAGGCGTCGAAGTCCTTGACCTCGCCGGCAATCCGGCACTCGAGCCGCTCGGGGTCGAACAGGGTGATCGTCGCGACGCCCGACCGGCCGGCGACCATTCCGGCCCAGGTCGTCTCGACGTCGTTGCCGAGCGCGGTGAGCATCCCCATCCCGGTCACGACGACGCGGCGCGGCTCGGCCGGCCAGTCCGGGTTGGGTCGGCGGGCCGACGTCTGACCGCTCATCGAACCAGTTTGCCCGTGCGGACCGTGGCGGCCCGATAGACGTCGCCGGCGAGGCCGCGCGCCGAGATGGCGTTGGCGACGACCATCGTGTCGAACTCGGTCCGCCGGATCTCCGCCCGGACCTCGGCGCCGTCGACCTCGACCATCGCCCACGACGCGGTCGGGTCGCCGTCGAAGACGTAGCCCGCGGATCCGGCGTTGACGATCATCTTCCAGCCGAGGTCGCGGATCTCGGGGATATGGGTGTGGCCGCAGCAGATCAGCCGGGCGTCGGTCCGCGAGATGCGCTCGAGGGTGACGTTCGGATCGAGCTGGGCGTCGAAGCCCTGGGTCTGCGAGCCCGGGGAGGCGTGGCAGCCGAGGAGCATCGTGTCGTCGAGCATCAGGCGGCGCTCGCTCGGCAGGCGGCGGAGCCAGGCGACCCGCTCGTCGCCGAGCTCGTCGTTCGCCCACTCGGCTGCGGCCCGGTACGTGTCGGGCACGCCGTCGGTGAGCCACGGAAAGGCGGCCCCGTAGTCGAAGTCGGCGACGGCGATGTCGGTGTTGCCCTGGACGATCGTCGCCCCGCTGGCCTCCATCTCGCGGAGGGCGTCGACGACGCCGGACGGATCGGGACCCTGGAACACGTGGTCGCCGGCGATGACGACGTGATCGGGCCGCTCTTTCTTGAGCGCCGCCCGGACGGCGGTCAGCGCCGGCAGATTGCCGTGGATATCCGAGATCACCGCCACCCGCGCGGTCATCGGAGCACTCCCTCGCCGGGGATGACGAAGCTCAGCGTCGCCTCGCAGGCCACTTCGCCGTCGACCGTGGCGACGCCGCGACCGCGGCCGAACCGGCTGCCGAGCTTCTCCATCGTGACCTCGAGCCGGAGCACATCGCCCGGCACGACGACGCGCTTGAAGCGGCAGTCGTCGATCCCGGCAAAGAGCCCGATCCGGCTGCCGAAGCCCGGCTGCTTCGCGACGTACACAGCCATCGTCTGGGCAAGCGCTTCGACCTGGATGACGCCGGGGACCACCGGCAGCCCGGGGAAGTGACCCTGGAAGAACCACTCCGTCGCGGCGACACCCTTGATCCCGACGATCCGCTTCGCCTCGGCGTCGTACTCGACGATCCGGTCGACGAGCAGGATCGGCCAGCGATGCGGGATCAGGGCTTCGATCTCGGCGGTCGAGTGGATCGTCGTCGACGCCGCCGCGCTCACCGAGGTGGGCGGGTGGGAGCTCGGGTCGGCAGGCGGCGTCGACGGGGTGCCGGTCGCGGCATCGGTCACGGGCAGCTCCAGGTGGGGGTCCCAGTGTGCCGCGCGACGAGCTCGTCGTGCGGCCGGGTGGGTGCAGGTACGCATATGGGTGCAGGCGAGGACCGCTCCGGGCGCCCCATCGACGTCACGCCCGGGCAGCCGCCGCGAGGAACGCGGCGGACCCCACGCGGTCGAGCAGGTTCGTCGTCATCCGGCCCTCGAGGAACGCCTCGCTCGAGAGCAGCGCCTGGTGGATCGGGACGTTCGTGACGAGTCCCTCGACCATCAGCTCGCCGAGGGCGACATGGCCGCGCTCGATCGCGGCGGCCCGGGTCGGGCCCCAGACGATCAGCTTGCCGAGGAGCGAGTCGTAGAACGGCGGCACCTCGTAACCCGCGTACAGGTGGGAGTCCATCCGGACGCCCGGCCCGCCCGGGGCCAGGTAGCGCTCGACGACGCCGGCTGCCGGCCGGAACTCGCGCTCGGCGTCCTCCGCGTTGATCCGGAACTCGATCGCGTGGCCGCGAGTCACGACATCGGCCTGGCTCAGGCCGAGCGGCTCGCCGGCCGCGATCCGGATCTGCATCGCCACGAGGTCGATCCCGGTCAGCATCTCCGTCACCGGGTGCTCGACCTGGATCCGGCAGTTGATCTCGATGAAGTAGAAGCTCCCGTCGCGATCGACGAGGAACTCGAGCGTCCCGACGTTCTCGTAGCCGGCCGACACGACGGCCCGGACGGCGCGCGTGCAGAGCTCGTTGCGGGCCTCGACCGACAGGGCTGGCGTCGGGCCCTCCTCGAGGATCTTCTGGTGGCGGCGCTGGACGCTGCAGTCGCGCTCGCCGAGATGGATCCCCCGGCCGTACCGATCGACCGCGACCTGGACCTCGACGTGGCGGGTCTCGTCCAGCCAGCGCTCGAGATAGAGCGAGTCGTCGCCGAACGCGGCGCGCGCCTCGGACCGGCAGACGTTGAGCGACGCCTCGAGCTCGCGCGGCGTCCGGACCATCCGCATCCCCTTGCCCCCGCCGCCGGCCGCCGGCTTGATCAGGAGCGGGTAGCCGACGCGCTCCCCTTCCTCGAGGGCGTGGGCGTCGTCGCGCAGGATGCCGTTGGAGCCCGGGATCGTCGGCAGCCCGAGCGAGCCGAGCAGGCGGCGCGTGGCCTCCTTGCTGGCGAACCGCTCGAGGACGTTGGCCGGCGGGCCGATGAACGTCAGGTCGTGGGCCCGGACGACCTCCGCGAACCCGTCGTCCTCGGACAGGAAGCCATAGCCCGGATGGATCGCGTCGCAGCCGGTCACGATCGCGGCGCTGATGACCGCCGGCGCCGACAGGTAGGAGCGGCGGGCGTCGGCCGGACCGATGCAGATCGCCTCATCGGCGAGCTGGACGGGCAGGGACTCGCGATCCGCCTCGCTGTACGCGACGACCGCTTCGACCCCGAGCGTCCGGCTGGCGCGCAGGATCCGCAGGGCGATCTCGCCGCGGTTCGCGATGAGGATCTTCTTGAACATCAGACCTCGCTCCGGTCGGCCGCTCGACCGGCCAGCTCGATGACGATCAGCTCCTGGCCGTATTCGACGGCCTGGCCGGCTTCGACGAGGCTGACGCCGAGGATCCCGTCGGCCGGCGCGACGACCTCCTGGGGGATGCCGAGCATGTCGACCGCCCCGAGCCGCTCGCCATTCCGGACGCGGGTGCCGGGCTTGACGTCGCCGCGTGGCTGGAAGACACCGACGGCCGGCGAGGTCGCGACGACTCGGTGGGGATCGGCGCCGCCGTCGCCGGAGCGATGGGCACTCGACGCCGGCGCGTCGGACGCGAGCGCCGAGCCCGGTCCGGCGCCGTTCGACGATCCGTCGGCCGGCCCGGCGAGGGGCTTCGCGTCGCGGGCGCTGCGGTGACCCTCGAAGCCGCCGGGGGCATGGCCGTGACCCGCGTGCCCGGGCTGAGAACGCGACGGCTTGTCCGTCGATCGGCGGCCGTGCCCGGACGACCCGTCGGCGGGGCGGCGGACACGGACGGTCCAGGCATCCTCGCCGACCTCGATCTCGCCGAGCCCGCTCGCCGACAGCTTGGCGATCAGGGCGGGGACGACTTCCTCGGCGAGCCGCTCGATCGCCGCGTGGTCGGCGGCGCGGGCCTCGGCGCTGCGCGGTTCACGCGGTTCGCGCGTGGACGGCGCCGGGCGCTGGTCATCGGTCACGTGGGTCAGACCTCGTCACGAGCCGGCAGCTCGTCGCGGCGGCCGGCGGGGATCGTCGAGATCCCGGACCAGCGGCCCGGGTCGAGCAGGTTGCGGAGTCGATCGGCGAGGCCCGGACGCTCGGGGATGACCGGCGGCGGCGCCTCGACCTCGCGAAAGGCACCGATCGTCCGGAAGCGACGGTAGCGCGCTTCGACGAGCTCGTCGAGCGGGACGGCGGCGAGGGCATCGAGCTGGTCGACGACCACGGCCCGGATCCGGCGGGCCGTCTCGGCGTGGTCGGTGTGGGCGCCCTCGCCCGGCTCGGGGATGACGATGTCGATGATTCCGAGCGCCTGCTGGTCGGGCGCGGTCATCTTCATCGCGACCGCGGCGGTCGGGGCCTCGTCGGCGGTTCGCCACAGGATCGAGGCACAGCCTTCGGGGCTGATGACCGAGTAGACGGCGTTCTCCAGGGCGATGACGACGTCGCCCACCGCGATCGCGAGCGCCCCACCGGACCCGCCCTCGCCGGTGATCACGACCACGATCGGCGTCCGCAACCGGCTCATCAGGCCGATCGAGCGGGCGATCGCCTCGGCAATCCCGCGCTCCTCGGACTCGGGGCCGGGATGCGCGCCCGGAACGTCCACGAAGGTCACGACCGGCAGGCCGAACCGTTCCGCCAGCTCCATCACCCGCATCGCCTTGCGGTAGCCCTCGGGATGGGGCATCCCGAAGTTGCGCCGGATGTTCTCCTCGGTGTCGGCGCCCTTCTGCTGGCCGACGACGACGACCCGCCGGTCGCCGATCCGGGCAAAGCCGGTGACGACGGCCTCGTCGTCGCCGAACAGGCGGTCGCCGTGGATCTCCACGAACTCCTCGGCGAGCTCGGGCAGCAGGTCGAGGATCCGCGGCCGGCGCAGGTTCCGTGCGAGCTGGACGCGGGCCCACGTCTCGGCCTTCGGGTCGCGCGCCGGCGCGGGGGCCGGTGGATCGTCGGTCGCGGCGCGGGCGGCGGCGTCGCGACCGCGGCCGCGGAACCGGTCAACCACGGGAGGCCTCCTCCGAGGATGTGGCGCCGGGCACCGGCTCCGGGGTCGTCGTGGCTTCCGGGGTCGGCGATGGCGCGGACATCCGCGCCGGCTGCGAGGCCCGCACCGGCGCGGTCGCCGGCGCCGATGGCGTCGTCGGCGTCGCGGGCGTCGATGGCGTCGTCGGCGTCGCGGTCGTCGATGCCGTCGTCGGCGTCGTCGGCGTCGCGGGCGAGCTCGAGTGCCCGTTCGTGGCCCCGGCGATCTCGGACTCGGTCGGCAGGACGCGTTCGGCGAGGTTCGACAGGAACGACAGCGCCCGGAACGAGGGCAGGCCGAGGGGATCGCCGTCGGTCCGATCCTCGACGAGTGGCGCCGGCCGGGCGACCAGGAAGCGAAGCAGCGACGAGACCTCGGATCGGAGCTCCGAGCGGTGGACGACCCGGTCGAGGAACCCGTGCTGGAACAGGAACTCCGAACGCTGGAAGCCGGGCGGCAGCTCCTGGGCGATCGTTCCGGCCGAGACGCGCGCACCGGCGAACCCGATCAGCGCGTTCGGCTCCGCGATGTTCACGTCGCCGAGCACCGCGAACGACGCGAACACGCCGCCCGTGGTCGGGTCGCTGAGCAGGCTGAGGAACGGGACGCCGGCGGCCCGCAGCCGCTCGAGCGCGCCGACCGTCTTGGCGAGCTGCATCAGCGACAGGGTCCCCTCCTGCATCCGCGCCCCGCCCGATGCGGCGACGACGAACAGCGGGACGCGCGCGACGAGGGCATGCTCCGCGGCCCGGGTGACCTTCTCGCCGACGACGGCGCCCATCGACCCGCCCATGAACCCGAAGTCCATGACGCACACCACGACCGGCCGGCCGTCGATCGTGCCCGTGCCCCACACCGCGGCGTCGCGCATGCCGGTCGCGAGCTGTGCCGCTGCGATCCGGTCCGGATAGGCCTTCTGGTCGACGAACCCGAGTGGATCCTCGGACTCCAGGCCGGCGTCGCGCTCGGCGAACGAGCCCGCGTCGAGGAGCATCTCGATGCGCGCCTCCGCCGACAGGCGGAAGTGGTGGCCGCACGACGGGCAGACGCGCAGGACCTTGTCGAGCTGCTTGTTGAAGAGCATCTCGCCGCACGATGGGCACTTGGTCCACAGGTCGGGCGGGTAGGCATCGCGCCGGGGCCGGAACGACGGCAGCTTGATCGGCATGTCAGTCGAGCCCTCGGGCCGACGGTGTCGCCCGGCTCCGGCCGGAACCCGGCAGGGTTCCCGCCCGGCCGCTCGCGAGGCGACCAGTGCGCACGACGCGCGCGGCACGGGCCATCGGCGTCGACGAGCGACCCGGTCGCCCGAGACGCCAGGCGACGAACGCCGCCCCGGCGATGGACAGGGCAGCGGAGGTCAGGGCGCCGCCGATCAGCAGGGGCCGGCCGGGGGCGCGCCGGGCAGGGTCGACATCGGGCGCCGCAGCGCCATCGCCGGCGGCCGCGGGGCC
>DATNBW010000074.1:0-16705 GCA_035607275.1 Verrucomicrobiia bacterium
CTGGGTGGCCTGACCGAGACTCACCGCGCGAGCTGACCGCGGGACGACGCCTGGCCGAGCTCAACGGCGCCGGCGATCGCGCCATTCGGCTCTGGCCGCGGGGAGCACGTCCCCGTTACAACGAGCGTGAATCGCGTCAAGGAGGCACGCCAGTGGCGCAACGACCCTCCGCGTTGCAGCAGTCCAGAAGCCTGCCGCCGGCGGCGTCCGCTCCAGCCGGCGCCGGCCGGCCGGCGTGAGGTGACCACCGTGCGAACGATTGGAATGGTGAGCGACCACGCGTCCTGCGAGATCCCCGCCTCGCATCTCGACCTGGTCGAGTGTCCGCCAGTCGCGGCGTTCACGACGGTCATGCCCGACGGCGATCCGCAGACCTCGGTGGTGTGGTGCGACTTCGACGGCGACTGCGTACGGGTCAACACGATGCGCGGCTTCCAGAAGGAACGGAACATGCGCCGCAACCCGCGGGTGACGGTCCTCTGTTACGACCCGCGCCAACCCCTTCGCTATCTCGAGATCCGGGGCGCGGTCGTCGAGATGACCGAGACCGGGGCGGCCGACCATCTGGACGCGCTTGCCTCGAAATATGCCGGCCGGCGCGTGCGCTACTTCGGCGACTGCATCCCGACCCGCTTCGCGGAGACCGAGATCCCGGTCCTGTGCCGGATCCGCCCAAGGCGCGTCGTCGCCCTCGACGCGACACCGGACGGAGCGCAGGCATGACGAGCACCGTCGCTCCGGCGACGCTCCCGATCCCGACCTCGCATGTCGATCTGCTGACCAGGCCGGTCTGCGGCGTCCTGACGACGATGGGGGCCGACGGCCAGCCGAGGTCCAGCCTCGTGTGGGTCGACCACGACGGGGTGTGTGCGACCGTCAACACGACGCTCGAGCGTCGAAAGGGCCGGGACCTGCGCGTGAACCCGAAGGTCAGCCTCCTCGTCGTCGACCCGGACAATTCGAGTCGATTCATCCAGATCCGCGGCGACGCCGAGCTGGTCAGGGACGGCGCGCTCGATCATCTCGACGCGCTGACCCGCAAGTACACCCGCCATCCGCGTTACTACGGCTTCATCTACCCGATCGAGCAACGGGCGCGCGAGACGAGGATCATCTGCCGGATCCATGCCCGTCGGATCACCCTCGATGCGATCCACGCGTGACCGATCGAGCAACGGCGGGTGCCGGCCGCGGTCGGTGCGGATGGGTCAGGCTTGCGGTTGACCTTCCGGCGCGAGCGCGGCCTGGATCGCCGCGTGGATCCGCGCACCCGTCGGCTGACCGACGAGGGCGGTCACGGCGTGCGGTCCGTCGGCGTGTTCCCAGCTCAGCGCGACGCCGGGCGAGGTCAGGACCACGGGCGTGTCGGGATGGAGATCGCGGATGTTCTCGATGAGCAGCCGGGATCCGTCGGCGTCGCCGGACGCCCACACGTCGTAGACGAGAATGTCGGCGCGTTCGGCGAGATCACACGGGCGGCCGGACAGCACCGGGCAGACGTTCCGGGTCGGGCCGCCGCACTCGGTCACCTCGTAGCCGAGGCGCCGCAGGGAGTCGACCTCCTGGCCAGCGAGATCGAGGTCGTGGTGGACGACGAGGACGCGAGTCATCGTGACACCTCGGCGAGATGCACCTCGAGCAAGGGGATGAGGAATCGCTCCTCCCGCTCGATGTGGGCTCGGAGCAGGGCCTCGAGCCCGAAGAGGTCGCTGCGCAGCTCGTTCGTCTCGTGGCGGAGCGGCTCGCGGCGGAGCAGTGCGCGATCGGCCACGAGCCTTCTGGCCACGTCGAGGATCTGCCGATGCTCGAAGGTCATGAGCTTCGTGGCCCACGGCGTGCCCGCGCGACGGGCGATCTCCGGGTAGAGCCAGGCGTCCTCCCAGGCGACATGGGGCCTGAGGACCGCATCGACCCAATCGATGACGTCCAGGAGCGCCACCAACGCGGTGGGCGAGGCGATGTCGTCGATGAGACGGGCCACGTCGTGGATCCGGTTGATCCCCGGGGCGAGATCCCGGTGCTCGTGTTCGGCAAAGGCGTGCTCGGCGGTCGTGTCACGCGCGAATTCAGCCATGGCTCGTTCCGTTTCTGATGCCGGCGATCCTGCCTCCGGCCTCCCGTCAACTGTCGTCCGGCGACGTTCGCGCGCGTAGGGCCATCGGTCACCAGGAGGGCGGCGTGATGGCCCTGAGTCCAGGCGATGCTCGTCATGATGCGGCGAAGGATCCCTTCCCCCAGGACCGGGACCCTTCGCCTCGAATCGTTCGACCGTGCTCGTCCCTCAGCAGGAACGCTGGTCAGGCGGCCTCCACCTCGACATGCCTCAACCTGACTCCATCGCTCGGCGGGAGCGCGACCTTCAGCCTGGGTAGGGTCAGGGTCAGCAGCCCGTTCTCGAGCGAGGCCTTCGCAGCTTCGGCACTGACCGCCGTCGGAAGCCAGAAGCTCCGGCTGAACGAGCCGTGGATCAGCTCCTTGTGGACGTAGCCCGCGCCCTTCGCCTCGCCCCCCTCGTCGAGGGATCCACTGATCGTGACGAAGTCGTCGCCGACGGCGACGTCGATGCTCGGCCGCCCGACACCGGGAACTGCCAGCTTCGCCACGACCGCATCAGGCGTCGCGTACAGGTCGAGCGCCGGGGCGAGTGGGCCATCGTCCAGGCGTTCCAACCCGCTCCGGAGTCCCTGGAGAAACGGAGCCGGAAGCGGCATGCCCGTGATCCTGCTCGTCATCGGATTGGCCATCTGGCGACCTCCTCGGGCCCATCGTGCGACCGTTCGGTCGGCCATGTTGGTCCGACGGGTCTGGCACCTTTAGTCTCGAGTCTCTTTCGATCGCGGACCAGAGCCATCCGACCCGACATGCCCCCGTCTGATCGGGCCGAGCTGCCGCCGCGAAGACGAGCGACCCGCCGGCACTCGTGCCGGCGGGTCGCGGTCCCCCGATCGGGCTGACCCGAGGGTCAGGCCGACATCGGCCGGCCGGAATACGTTCCGCCCGTCATGTACCGAGTCGTCACCTCGACGACGAGCCCGATGACCACTCCGCCGAGCAAGGCGGGAACGAGCGCGAGCCCGTCCCACGTCGGCTCGAAGGTCCGCCAGCTGACGATGAACTCGCTCGCGGCGAGCGCACCGATCGCGGCGGCGATCCCGTCGACCAGCCATTCGAAACCGGTCCGGGTTTCCCCGACGAACTGGGCCACGACACCAAAGAGCAGGGCCCCGACGATCAGGAGGATCCAGCCGCCGAGTCCGAGCGAGATGGCAAACTCCATGGTCTGCCTCCTTTCCGGGACGTCGACAAGAGCGTCCGCACTCGTCATCGTCGCGGGCCGCGTGGGCCGACGACAGTGCCACGCGTCACGATCGTCCGTGGTGCTTCCGGCCCGATCCTGATCCAGCGGTCGGAACTTCGGCGTCGAGCGGCGCCGCGTACGGCGGCGCGTACGGGCGGCGCACCCGTTCTGGTACAACTGGATCGGCGCGCCGGCGGCCTAGCACCGGCCGTCCGACGTGCTCAGGCAAGCGCCTGATCGTGGTCACCGGATCCCAGCCTGGTCAGCGCCGTGCGGCCTCGCGTTTCCATGAGGAGCAATTGGTTCGAGCGATGGGAGCGTGCCGCGCATGACCGGATCGGAGCACATTCGAGTCGGGTTCATCGGGGTCGGGGTGATGGCCCGCCACCACCTGTCGGAGATCGTCGACCGCCCGGACACCACCGTCGTGGCGGTGTGCGAGCCATCGCCGGCGGCCTTCGCGGCGGCCGCCCAGCTGTTCGACCAGCACGGCCTGCCTGTCCCGCCCAACGAACCTGACTGGTCGACGTTCGTGACCCGTTTCGCCGATCAGCTCGACGCCGTGTTCATCATCACGCCGCACGCCCTGCACGCTGCCCAGGCAACGGCCTGCCTCGAAGCCGGCCTCGACGTCCTCCTCGAGAAGCCGATGGTCATGACCGCCGACCAGGCGACGGCCCTGATCGCGACCCGCGACCGGACCGGGCGGCTGCTCGTCGTGGCGTTCCAGGGCAGCCTGTCGCCGCAGGTCCGCGAGGCGTCCCGGATGCTCCGTTCGGGTGAGCTCGGCGCGATCCTGAACATCAGCGCGGTCGCCTGGCAGAACTGGGCGACGCTCACCGATGGGACCTGGCGACAGGACCCGGCGTTGTCCGGAGGCGGATTCCTGTTCGACACCGGGGCCCACATGCTCAACACGGTGTCCGACCTCGCGGGCGAGGACTTCGCCGAGGTGGCGGCGTGGATGGTGGACGACGGACGGCCGGTCGACATTCGATCCGTCGTCATGGGCCGGCTCGCCTCCGGAGCCCTCGTCACGATGAACGCCTGCGGCAGCGCGATCCCCTCCTGCCACTCGGACATTCGCGTTTTCACGACGAAGGCAATCGTGCGGACCGGGATCTGGGGCGAGCTGCTCGAGCTGCAACGGGCCGGAGCGAGCCGCCTGCGCAAGGTCAGCTCGGTGTCGCCGGTCCCGGTCTGGGAGCAGTTCCTGAATGTCCGCGCGGGGCGGGAGGTCAACCCGAGCCCGCCCGAGGTCGGACTGCGCATGGCCCGGCTGTGGGATGCGATTCGTGAATCGACCGAGCACGGCGGAGCGGTCGTGTCGATCCCGGTTGCCAGGGCTCCGGTGGCACCCGGCGGCGGCGACCACGAGCCGCGCGCTCCGATCGCAACCGGGCTCGCCGGGACGGTCGGCTCATGATTCGGGTCACGATCTGGAACGAGCATCGACAGGAGCGCTCCGACCCACCGGTCCGCGCGATCTACCCTGACGGCATCCACGGCGCGATCGGAGAAGGCCTTCGCGAGGCCGGGTTCGCGGTCACGACCGCCACCCTCGACGAGCCGGATCACGGACTGACCGACGACGTGCTCGCCGCCACGGACGTGCTGACCTGGTGGGGCCACGCCGCCCATCCCGAGGTCGACGATCGCGTGGTCGATCGGGTGCACCGGCGCGTCCTGGACGGGATGGGCCTGATCGTCCTCCATTCCGGCCATCACTCGAAGATCTTTCGCCGTCTGATGGGCACCAGCTGCGATCTCAAGTGGCGCGAGGCCGGCGAGCGTGAGCGGATCTGGGTCGTCGAGCCCGCACATCCGATTGCCGAGGGGCTGGGCGAGTCGTTCGTGATCGACCAGGAGGAGATGTACGGAGAGCATTTCGACGTGCCGGCGCCGGACGCCCTCGTCCTCGTCAGCTGGTTCCGGGGCGGCGAGGTCTTCAGGAGCGGCTGTTGCTACCAGCGCGGCCGGGGCAGGATCTTCTACTTCCGGCCGGGCCATGAGACGCATCCGACGTACTTCCAGCCCGAGGTCCGGATGGTGATCGCCAATGCCGTCCGCTGGGCGGCCCAGCCCCGGGGCGCGGCCCCGACGTACGGGAACCGCGAGGCGCTCGAACCGCTCTGAGCAACCCGTTCGACCCGCGGTGACCTGACCGAACCCGGTCCTTCCGCGCCAGCCGCCGAACCTCGATCACCTGCCCGGCGGCGACTCCCCTCTCCCTCGGCGGGAGCTCAGGGCCCGCCGGCCCGCGCGGACGAACGTGAACGCGGCCATGACCACCAGGAACCCGCCGATGAGCGCCACGAGCCCGCTGATCAGCGGGATTCCGAGCAACCAGGCGACGACCGCGATCAGCGCTCCAACGCCGCCCGCGACCGCGGCCTGGATCGCCCCTGCCGGCCAGAACGTCGCGCCGGCGTGGGCCGCCAGGGCCTCGAGCGGGAGGTGAACGCGCCGGCTCCGCGTGTCGAACACGACGAGGTCGTATTTCGCGGCGAGCCCGAAGATCGTGTCGAGCGTATCGCGTGACGTCGCCCGCGCCAGGCGGATCCCCACCACCCGCGCCGGTCGCTCGGACCGGGCCGAGAGCCAGATCGGCGCGGTGTCCGGGTTCGGCTCCGCGTCCGACGATGTCTCGAGCCCGGGCTCGTCCTTCGCCAGCTCCCGGTTGAACCAGCCGACGTCGGCACTGGGCTCGAACGGACTCCGGGCAGGGTCGCCGCCCGCGTCGTTCCAGCGACCGATCAGATCCTCGGCCCGGTCGGCGTCGAGGTCGCGCGGGGACTTCCAGACGTAGAGATCGAACGTCACGCCGCGTCCATGCTCTCACGTGGTCTCGAGGCGTGGCGCGGACGCGAGCAACCGGGCCGGGCGGCTCCGCCGTGCAACGGAACCCACGCTCATTCGTCGAGCAGGCATGACCTCGATCACGCCGAACGACGTCGCCTCCCGGCCGCACCGCGGCCTGGCGATCGGCGGGACGCTCGCACTGGTGGCCGCGGCGTTTGCCACGATGGTCTGGCTGACAGCCGATCCGGTTCGGCGGGCGGCTGTCGAGGGACTCATCCGATCGCCGATCGGACTCCTCGTCCTGTTCGGCCTGGCTGCGCTCTCGACCGCGACGCTGATCCTCCCGGCACCGGGACTCGCCCTGACCGCGATCGCCGGCGCCGCCGGGGACCCGATCGCCGTGGGCGTGGTCGCCGGACTGGGCCAGGCGGTGGGCGAGCTGACCGGCTACGCCGCGGGCTGGAGCGGGCGTTCGCTCCTCCCCGACAAGCCGGCGACGAGGCGCCTGAGCGGCTGGCTGGGCGATCGCGGGGTCGTCGCGATCTTCGTGCTGGCCGTCATCCCGAATCCACTCTTCGACGTGGCCGGGATCGCGGCGGGGGCCCTGCGCATGCCCGTCGTTCGCTACCTCGGCGCCGCGGCGGCCGGAAAGGTGATCAAGAACGTCGTCGTGGCGGGCGGAGCGGCGACCCTCGGCGGCCTCGTGGCCTGACAGATCTGCCGCGGGAGACGATTCAGGCGGCCGCGGGATCCGCCGGCAGCCCGGCGAACACGACCCGATTCCGGCCGCTCTCCTTGGCCCGGTAGAGCGCCTCATCGGCGAGCCGGAGCAGGGTGATCCGGTCGTCCGCCTGGCCCGGCGCGCAGGCGACGCCGATCGACACGCTGATCCGATCGGTGACACCCGGGGCAAGCGAGATCAGCGTGGTGTCCGTGCGGCTGCGGATTCGTTCGGCGACCGCCAGCGCGGTCGTCTCGTCGACGCCGGGCAGGACGACGGCGAACTCCTCGCCGCCGTAGCGCGAGGCGATGTCGCCGTCCCGGAGGCAGGAGCGGAGGATGTTGGCGAACGTCCGGAGGGCCTCGTCGCCCGACGGGTGCCCGTAGCGATCGTTGAAGTCCTTGAAGTGATCGAGGTCGAGCATCAGCACCGCGATCGTCTCGTCCGGGCCGCGACCGCTGAGCGCATCCTCGAGCAGCTTGTCGAAGGCGCGGGTGTTGGCGAGACCCGTCCGCGCGTCGGTGTTGGCCATGCCGTGGAGAGCGGCGAGGAGCCGGCGGTTGGCGATGGCCAGGGCGGCGTGCTCGGCGATCCGGGCGACGCTCGCGCGCGGCTCCAGGCCGAAGGCATCCGGTTGCTCCCAGAAGAGGTGGACGGCACCCACGGTCTCTCCGTGGGCAAGCGGCACGCACGCCAGGGTCCCGTGGTCGGTCGGATAGACCGGGCAATGGACGCTCAGCGGCTCCGCGGCATCGGACGTGACGTAGATGCTGCCGCGGACGATCGCGGGGCAGTGCGACAGGGCGTTCAGTGGCAGCACCTCAGCCAGTGCGGCGCCGAACGAGGCCTCGGCCACGGCCCGGTCCTTCGACTGGTTGAGCACATGGGTGACGGCGGCATCCGGGTTGACGAGGAGCCGGAGTGCTTCGAGGTTCGCCCTGGCGACGCCGGCGTCGTCTGCCGCGAACGTCGTCACCTCGGTGAACCGATTCAGGATGCTCGAGCGGTCGACGTCGTTCTGCAGGGTCGAGCGCATCGCCTCCAGCGCATGGCCGAGGCGACCGATCTCGTCGTCGCGCTCGCTGACGAACGGCACGGCCGCACCTCCTTCGACCAGCCCGGCCGTGGCGAGAAGCGTCCGGAGGGGTGACGTCACCCAGCGCCTGACGAGGATCAGGCTGGCCGCGGCCGCGAAGAACATCACGATGAGGCCGACCGCGACCCCGGACGCCCGCGTCCGGGTGAGCGACTCGTCACGCACGCCGATGTCGGTCTCGGCGACCGCGATCGCGCCGATCAACGCGTCGACCCCCGCCAACGTCGGGTCCTGGTCGCTGGCGACCAACACGATCAGCCGCGAGATCTCCGCCGGCTCGGCCATGTCGACGGCCCTGATCGCCGGCTCCGCGAACTCCCGCCGCCACGCCTCCGTCCTGGAGACCAGCGCCCCCAGCGATTCGAGAACGGCCGGGTACTCCGAGACGACCTGGCCGATCTCGCGCATCCGCTCCTCGAGCCGCGTTTCGCTTGCGACGGCCGCGATGTAGCGGGCCTTCGCATCGGGCGTCGCGGCCAAAAGGTAGTCGTCGATCGCGGCCTCCTGGTCGCGGACCGCATTCGAGAGCCGGACGGTCTGATCGTAGAGTTGGGCGACTGCACGTGCGTCCGCGCGCACCTCCACTCGAACCATCTCGGTTGTCAGATAGGCGACGCCGATGGACAGCGACGACAGCAACGCCATTCCGGCGATCACGGCGAACAGTCGATTGCGGATCGATGACAAGGGCAAGATGCGGCCTCGAAGGGTGATGGGAGGTCTTGTGCGGAACGCTACGGAGGAGGGCGATCGCCGCCCACCTACCCGGTCGTTCGTGTCGTCCGGTCACAAGTACCCCCGACGGATCCGGCAGGAACGCTGCCGATCAACTCGGGGCGGGACACCGCGCCGGAGCTTGAAGACGAGGAAGACGCCGATGCCGTACGTCAGGGATCCCCGGGTCGACGCCTACCTCGACCGCCTCCCGGACTGGCAGCGGGAGATCTGCAGCACGGTCCGGGACCTCGTGCATGAAGCGGACCCCGACGTCGAAGAGACGATCAAGCGGACGGTCCAGCCGTACTTCGTCCTCGACGGCAACGTCTGCGCGTTGCTTGCCGCCAAGGACCACGTCAGCATCTTCCTGTACGACGGTGCGATCGTGCCCGATCCCGAGGGCATCATCACCGCCGGTCACGGAAACGAGACGGGTCGGACGATCGCGGTCCGACGGGACGAGAAGATCAACGAGCGTGCTCTCGTGACGATGTTCCGACAGATCATCGCGAACAATCGGGCCGGCGGCTGGCGCAGGCTCAAGCGCGAGGCGTCCCCTCCCCCGGCCTGATCCCCGGTTCGGCCTCGTGGCCACAACCGCCCGAGCACACGCTTGTCAGGCGAGACCGAACACGGCCAGGAGCAGGAAGCCGATCAGGACGGTGACGGCCTGGGCGTAGCCGATGATCGCGAGGTGCCAGCGCTCCGCGAGGATGGGGACGAACCGCTCCCGATGCGCCGCCAGGGGCAGGACCGTCATCGCGCCGTAGGCAGGCACGCCGGCCAGGAACGCCAGGACCGTGAGATGGAGCGTGGCCTCCGTCGAGCGCAGGCCCGGCGCGAAGCCGGCGACGAGCGCGTAGGCGCCGACCGCGATCGCGGCGACGATGGCGATCAGGACGACCTGGCGGGCCGACGCGTACCCGCTCCGGTGGAGCGCACTGGCGAGCTGTCCGTAGCCGACGGCCACCGCCCCGACCAGGAGCCAGGCGGTCAGGCCGGCCACCGCCGTGAGTCCGAAGGTCTCGAACAGCGGCTTGAGGGCGAACCAGCCGAGGAACACCGAGAACAGGCTGATGGAGGCACCGGCGTACTGGGCGGCGGCCAGGTCGAACGTTCGGACCTCGGCACGATGGGAGACATTGGCAAACAGGACGCTCGACGAGAAGTAGCCCATGTACGCGACGACGAACATGATCACCACCGTCGTGAACGAGGTGCTCGTCGCATCCGGGACGTTACGCGCCTGGGTGACGAGGAAGACGACGCCGGTCACGGCGAATCCGGCGAGGGCCCCGAGGATCGGCACCTGCCGGGCGGAGACGTCCTCGAGCTCGAAGGTCGGGTCGCGCTCGACGGCGTGGCGGGGGCCGGCGATCGACAGGGCGGCGACGATCGCGACGATCGCGGCCACGAGGTACCCGATGACGGCTGCTGCCATGTGACGGCTCACTCAACGCGTTGCTCGGCCTTCGACGTCCGGGCGGGCGGGCCGGCGCAGGCAGGCCAGTATGCGGCTCGACCACGATCGGCGATGCCCGGATCGCACCGGGCATGGCCCTTGACATCTTCGATGCATTGTGCATATATGTATGTTGCATCCAAGGAGTCGAGATGACCGGATCCGGGACGTCGACCGAGCAGGCATTCCTCGAGCAGTACGACGCGAGCCGCTACGAGCGGCCGTCGGTCGCCGTGGACGCGGCACTCATCGCGATCCGTGACGGCGCCCTGTGGACCCTTCTCGTCCAACGAGCCGAGCATCCGGCGAAGGGCGCCTGGGCGCTGCCCGGCGTCTTCGTCGGCTTCACCGAGTCGCTCGACGCCGCCGCTGCCCGCGCCCTGTCGACCAAGGCGCAGCTGTCCGGCGTCTTCATCGAGCAGCTGTACACGTTCGGCGACCCGGATCGCGATCCGCGGACCCGGGTCATCTCGGTTGCCTACTACGCGCTCGTCGAGCCACGGGCGCTCGAGCGGTCCGCGGCCAGCCCGGACACGCGGCTGGCCCGCCTCTCGGTGCCGTGGCTCGGCGAGACCGGCGGGCCCGTCGACGCCGTCGACGACGACGGGACCCCCCTGCCCCTCGCGTTCGACCATGCCGCGATCCTCGGGACGGCGGTGAAGCGCATCCGGGGCAAGCTCGACTACGCGCCGATCGGCTTCGAGCTTCTTCCGCCTCGGTTCAGCCTGCGCGAGCTTCGCCTCGTCCACGAGGCGATCCTCGGCCGCCAGCTCAACAAGGACAGCTTCCGCCGCCGCGTCCTCGATCGCGGCCTCGTCCTCCCGATCGGCGAGCGCGACACGACGGTCGGCCATCGTCCACCCGAGCTGTACCGGTTCGCCGCTCGGCGAGCCCGATAGCGCCAGGAAGGAGCCTTCGCCATGGCGCGCATCACCACTCTCCCGCTCGCGGCCCACCTCCGGGCGGACGCGTCCAGCCACGTGATCCGCTATCGAAACGGGCAGGTCGTGCGGTCCGGCCGGGGCCTTGCGTTCTGGTTCCGGCCGCTCGACACCGCGATCGCCGAAGTGCCGCTCGACGACCAGGAGCTGCCGTTTCTCATCCACGGTCGGAGTGCCGACGTGCAAGAGGTCGTCGTCCAGGGGATCGTCACGTTCCGGGTCGCCGAGCCGGAGACCCTGGCCGCGCGGATCGACTTCGGCATCGACCTCGGCACCGGCCGCCACACCAGGACGCCGCTCGACCAGCTGTCGGACCGGCTGACCCAGCTCGCCCAGCAGCACGCCGCCGAGCTGATCGCCATGACGCCCCTCCGCGACCTCGTCTCCGAGGGAGTCGCCCGTCTCCGCGACCGGATCGGCGCCGGCCTGGCGGCCGATGCCCACCTGACCGAGATGGGCCTCGCGATCGTGTCGGTCCGGGTCAATGCCGTGCAGCCCTCGTCGGACGTCGAGAAGGCGCTCGCGGCGCCGACCCGCGAGCAGATCAGCCAGCACGCCGACGAGGCGGCGTTCGCCCGGCGCGCGGCGGCCGTCGACAAGGAGCGGGCGATCGCCGAGAACGAGCTCGGCAACCGGATCGAGCTGGCCCGGCGCGAGGCGGCGCTCGTCGAGCAGGAGGGCGCGAACGACCGCCAGCGCGCGACCGAGAAGGCTGCCGCGACCCTGATCGCGACCGACGCGCGGGCAGCCGAACGGCGGATCATCGCGGCGGCCGACCGGGAGGTCCTGCGGGCCGTCGAGGGCGAGCGCGTCGCGCTCGAGATCGAGCGGCTCGCTGCCTATCGCGACCTGCCCGCCGCCGTGCTCATGGGTCTCGCCGCCCGCGAGTTCGCCGGCAAGATCGAGACGATCGAGCATCTCAACCTGACGCCTGATCTCCTCGGAACCCTCCTCGCAGACCTGGCCGGCGCCGCGACCCGCCATCTCGACGCCGGGACGCCGGCGGAGGCCTGACCGATGACCGGGACGAGCGTCCCGCGGGTCGTCGTCGTCAGCCGTCCGACCGAGTACGCCGCCCTGCTCGCGCGGCACGGAACGCGCGAGCAGGCCCGGTTCTTCCTCGAGACGCGCGGCCGAACGATCGAGGAAGCGGTCGCCCGGGACGAGGCCCAGCGAACGGCCCTCGCCACGATCGCCTCGGGGATCCCCGGCGACTGGCGGCGGACCCGCGTCGATCGGGGCGATCTCGATCGGTTCCTGTTCGAGCCCGGCGACGTCGTCGTCACCGTCGGGTCATCGGGGCTGGTCGCGAACGTCGCGAAGTACCTCGCCGGGCAACCGGTGATCGGCGTCAACCCGGACCCGACGGTCCACGCGGGGATCGTCGCGGCACACGCCCCCGCGTCGGCGGTCGCCCTGATCCACGCCGCCGCCGCGGGGGCGGTCGTGATCGACGACCGGACGATGGTCGAGGCGGTCCTGGACGACGGACAGCGCCTCCTGGCACTCAACGAGATCTTCGTCGGCCACGTCTCGCACCAGACCGCCCGGTACACGCTGCGCTGCCCGGCCGGCGAAGAGCGCCAGGCGTCGTCGGGGATCGTCGTGACGACCGGCACCGGCGCCACGGGTTGGGGCCGGTCGATCGCCCGGGAGCGCCAGTCGGCCCTCGCGCTGCCCGCGCCCGCCGAGCGCCGGCTGGTCTTCTTCATCCGCGAAGCATGGCCGTCCGCCACGTACGCGGCGGGCATCACGGAGGGCACCCTCGACAGCGGCGACCGGTTGGAGGTCACCTCCGGCCTGGACAACGGCGGCGTGGTGTTCGGCGACGGCATCGAGAGCGATCGGCTCGACTTCCGCTGGGGGGTGACCGCTCGGATCGGCGTCGCGGCCGAGTGCCTCCGGCTGGTCGGTGCCGCCAGTTGAGCTGATGTCGGGCAGCGGCACCAGGCGCCAACGCAACGTGATCAGCAGGGATTGCCGGCGCTTCCCCGGGCGAGCGGCGTCATCGACCGCTCGCATTCGACCTTCGAGAGGAGACGATCGCTGCTCGCGACCAGCAGGCCGACGTTGCCGGCGAGCGCGACGCCGAGCACGACGACGCCGAGGCGCGGGCCGATCTGCCGCGGAAGTCGAGCGAGGAGCAGGGTGCCCGCGACGAGGAACGCCGGGGCGACGATGTAGACGTAGCGGGGCGCGGCCGCCTGCTCGGGCCCGAGCTCGGCGCGCACCGTACCGGCGATCACGAAGAACGCGACCCCGGCGGCGAGGAGGGCGAGGACGATCGACGGGACCGGTCGATAGCGGAGCAGGCCCGCGATCAGGCCGACGCACGCGGCCGCCCCGACGGCGAGCAGGGTCGATCCGAGCGCGCCGGCGGCCGACGCGGCGAGTCCGGTGGCGACATACGCCGGCACGCCGTCGAGGCTCGGCGACCGGAGCGCGGCCACTCCGGATGCGCCGAATGCGACATACCAGGCGAGGTACAGGCCGGCCGGCACCAGCAGCCACGCCAGCGCGCGCGGCCGGGTCAACAGCAGGCGAACGCCGGTCCCCACGAGGAACGCCAGGCTGGCCCCGGAGGTCGCCATCGCGATCGTGAGGAGCCCGGCCGCCGCCCACGGCCGCCGCGGCGCGACGAGAATCGCGCCCATCCCGGCTGCGACGGCCCCGATCGTGGCCGACTGGAACGCCCACAGGATGTCGTCCCCACCGGAGCCGAGGAACAGCATCACGGCCATCGCCCCGAGGGCCCAGCCGCTCGATCGCCCCGGCGTCTCACGGCGGACGATCGCGTAGACCAGCCAGCCGACGGCGAGGTGGAGCGCGAACGTCACCCCGAGGTACGGCCAGTACGAGCCCATCCCGACCGTGCCGAGAAGCACCCGGTAGAGGATCACGAGGGTCGCGCTCAGGTGCTCGTTGTGCGGCGCGAGGATGCCCTCGATCGACAGGTCCCGTTTCAGGATCAGGGACCACTCGTCGTGGTAGAAGGTCATGTCGCGACCGAGCCAGACGAGGACGACGAGCGCCACCGCGGTGAGGACGATCGGTGGCCAGTCGATCGCTGCCAGACGGGCTCGAGGGCCCGGGATTTCGAGCCGCGCCGGCACCTCGGTCAAGCTCGGACCAGCAACGCACGCGGCGGCCTGTGGCTGAGGTGCGGGACGGCCCGGATCGAGCGGAACGCCATCACGTCGTCGGGGGTCAGAAAGTCCGGCTGGAGGATCGCTCGCCAGCCGCGCGGGTCGCCATACGCGCCGGCCGTGAAACGCCACGAATTCCGGCCATGGCGAACGTAGATGAACAGGTCCCCGCCGGCCAGCCGTTCGAGCCGCGCGCCGCGCGCGACGAGGCCCTTCTGGAACGACGCGTCCTCCGCGAGGGACACATCCGGATAGCGTTCACCCTGTTGCCAATAGCTCCGCAGGAAGGCCAGGGTGCCGCTGACGACGCCGCTGGCGAACATCCGCTGCTGCAGGGCTCCGTCACACTGCCAGTATCGCCCGGTCGTGACGTCGAACATCACGGCCTGCGTCAGCCCGACGGCATCGGCGCGGCCAAGGCGAAGGGCCTCGGTCTGGACGCGGATCCGGTGCGGCGCGTACCAGTCGTCGTCGTCCCAGCCGATCACGATGTCGCCCGCGGCGGCCTCGCAGGCGATGTTTCGCTTGGCACCGATCGATGCCCGGCGGTCGAGCCGGAGATAGCGGTAGCGAGGGTCGTCCGGAATGAGATCGCGCACCGCGTCCTGACCGTCGTCGACGATCAGGAGCTCTCGCTCCGGGTAGTCCTGGCGCTCGAAGAGCTCGATCGCCCGCGGCACGAATGCCCGGCGATCGAAGGTCGGCATCACGCATGAGACGAGGGGCATGGAGGCCGGCGGGGTCGAGCTGGCAGGTGGGTGCACATCGGTCGCCGACGGCCGGATGGCGACCCCGGAGCCGGCCGGCCGGCCGAGCGCTGGGACCTCTCGTCGACGAGCGGCCGGCCGTTCGCCTCCCTCCGGCCGGTCGGCCCCGTGCAGGATCCAGAGCCCCTTGAAGTCGACGTCGTGAAGGCCCGCCTCGAACGAGAAGTGCGATCGCCACAGCTCGAGGCAGTGCCGCTCGTGGTCGCGCCGGCCATCGTCGAGCCACAGCTCCCAGCCTGGAGCGAGATGCCCGGACAGGGCGAAGAGCGCGGCCTGCCGTCCGTCGCGCATCGGGGGTCCGTCGACGAGGACGAAGTCGAATGCCCCGGTCAAGGCCGAATCGTAGAAGGGATAGGTGCCGCCGTCGGCGCAGACCCGTGGCCGCAACGGGGCGAGACGCAGGTCGACGTGATCGCGCAGGCCGAACGCGGTCAAGAGGCGGGATGTCCGCTCGTGGTAGCCCGCGTCATGCTCCAGGGTGACCACGGTCGCCCCCGTCCGCGCGGCGTGGCCGGCAAGGATCACGGTCGAGATCCCGCTGCCGAGCTCGAGCAGGCGGGCCGGCTTCGTCGCCTCGAGGTGGTCGGCCAGCGAACCTGCCAGGGCCGGCGTCACGGTCCAGGCATTCCATTCGAAGCGACGATCCTCGACCGACGGCGGCCGCGCCCGGCGCCCGGCGGGCGCCGGGGTCGATGCCCATGTCGGCGAGTCGGCCCGTCGCGGGACGAAGGCATCAGGGTCGGCCGCCCAGCGCTCGTCCTGCTCCAGGAGGAGAGCCCTCAGACGACCGGCGGCAGCGCGAATGGCGGCTCGATCGTCGGCGGCGACGCGTCTCTCGATCATCGTCCGGATCCGCCGAGCCAACTCGTGGCGCGAGATCGTCCCTGCCTGGCGCGCCTCGTACTGGCCGTACGCCTCGCGATAGACCTCGTAGAGCGAGCGGCCCACGGCCTCGCGCAGCGGCGTCCCCATGCCGGTCTCCGGGTTCAGCGTCAGGGATCCGTTCCGGAACAGTCGGTGATACAGGGGCCGGTCCACGTAGCCGATCTCCCCGATCATCAGCAGCAGGTTCCCGATCAGGGTGTCGTAGCCGATCCGCTCGCCGCCGAAATAGCCGCCGATCGCGCGGAGGGCCGGCACGCTGAACAGGCCCACGTGGTTGAGCCTGTGGTCGTTGTCCGGTGTCAGCGCTCGGCCTCGGGCCGGGAAATGGCTCCCCTGCTGCACCGAGCCGTGGCCGTCCTCGTCGTGGTCGTAGCCGGCCGACACGATCCCGACGGCGTCCGATCCCCGCATCTCGGCGAGGAGCGCCTCGAGGCGGTCGGGCTCGCTCCAATCGTCGGAGTCCTGCACGAGGTGGAGTGCATCCGGCGTGGCCTCGATGACGATCGCGTCGGCGAAGTACCGGCCCCGATTCACCGGCAGGTCGAACCGGACGAGACGGGGGTCGTCGATGTCGCGGAGGAGATCCCACGGCGGCGTCGGGTCGCCGTCGTTCATCACGATCAGGCGGAGGTTGGCATATGTCTGGCCGAGGATGCTCTCCACGGCTCGCACGACGAGATCGCGGGTTCCGTGGAACGGGATCGACACGGTCACCCGCGGGTCGCCGACCGCGACGGGCCGGGGCCAGCCATCGTCTCCGTCGGCTCCAGAGGCGAACCACCACCAGTCGTCGCCGATGATCGACTCGAGCTCGCGCTCGGGATACGGCCGCCAGTTGGAGCCGGAGGTGTGCTTCGGACTCGTGTTCCG
>DATNBW010000078.1:0-2990 GCA_035607275.1 Verrucomicrobiia bacterium
CCTGGCGACCCCAGCCGGCCTGGAGCGCACCGCCGTCGACACGACGGCGCCGCCTGCACCGCGTGCCGCCAACGCCGCCACGGCGGCGCCCGGGACGGCGGCGCCCGGGACGGCGGCGCCGGGCACGGCCGTGCCGGGCACGATTGCGCCCGACGACCACGCCTGGACGCCGCCGTCCCTGTATCGCGCGCTCCGTCGAACGGCCGACACCGAGCCTGCCGAATGGGTCGGCGTCCACCAGCAGGTCCCGACCGGCGCCCCGCGCTCGACCACCGGCCCGCACTCGACCGGCAGACGGACCGACGCGGTTCCCGGCCAGCCGACCGGGCGGGCCGAGAGCGAGGCGTTCCGCGTCCTCATCGAGGTCGGTGACCGACGGCTGGGCTCGATCTGGGCCGTCCGGCCCCGTCGCGACGGTCCGCCCGACGGAACGCAGACCCGGCTCCTGTCGGCCGCCGCCGACCAGATCGGCCAGGCGCTCGAACAGGATCGGCTGGGGCGTGAGGCGAAAGAGATGGAGATCGCCCGGCGCAGCGACGCCCTGAAGACGGCGCTCCTCGAATCGGTGTCGCACGACCTGCGGACGCCGCTGACGTCGATCCGTGCCGCCGCCGGGACCCTGCTCGATCGCGACGTCCCCCTGGCGCCCGGTGTCCAGAAGGCGACCGCCGAGGCGATCGACCGTGAGGCGGAGCACCTCAACCGCCTCGTGACGAACCTCCTGGACCTGAGCCGGATCGAGGCGGGTGAGCTGCGCGTCGATCCAGAGCCGTTCGAGCTGGCGCCGCTCGTCGACCGGGCGGTCGATCGGCTCCGGCCGCGGCTGGCCGGACGCGTCGTCGTCCTGGACGTGCCGGACGACCTGCCGCCGGTCCTGGTCGACGAGGTGTTCATCGACCAGGCCCTGACGAACCTCCTCGAGAACGCGATCCGGTACACCGGTCCCGACGCGCGGATCCGGGTCCGCGCCGAGGGGGCCCCGGACGGACCCGCCGGCTCGCCGACGAACGTTCGGCCGACGCGCGAGACGGATCATCGGTCCGTTCTCCCCGAGACGCCGGGCGGCATGATCCGGCTGACGGTCGAGGACGACGGGCCCGGCGTGCCGGACGACGCGATCGACCGGCTCTTCGATCGGTTCTTCCGCGTCCGGCGGCGCGGCGAGTCGTCGCGACCCGGGAGCGGGATCGGCCTGACCGTCGTCCGGGGCCTGGTCGAAGCGATGGGCGGGCGGGTCCTGGCCGCCCGCAGCCCGCTCGGCGGACTCGGGATCAGCCTGATCCTGCCGAGTGTCGCGCCGCTCGCGGTCGACGGCGAAGCCGGATGACCGGCGGCAGCCGATGGCGGGCGAGGCCAGGTGACCGGCGGCCCTGCGTGACGGGCAGGCGCGGGTGACCAGCGAGAGCGGGCCCCGCCTGCGGATCCTCCTCGTCGAGGACGACGAGGCGACCCGCGGCTGGCTCGTCCGCGACCTCACGAGCCGCGGCTATCGAGTCGATGAGGCGGGCGACGTCGCGACGGCCCTCGCCCGCTGGGACGCCCATCGGCCGGACGCGATCCTGCTCGATCTCGGCCTGCCCGACCGGGACGGGATCGCCGTCGTCCGCCGGGTCCGGCGCGAGGCGACGACGCCGATCCTGATCGTGTCGGCCCGCGGCGAGGAGTCGACGAAGGTCGAGGCGCTCGAGCAGGGAGCCGACGACTACCTCACGAAGCCGTTCGGGACGCCCGAGCTCCACGCCCGGCTGCGAGCCGTCCTGCGCCGGGTCGGCGGACCTGCTGCCGACGTCGACGGACAGGTCCGCAACGGCGAGATCGCCCTCGATCCGCTCGCCCACCGGGTCGTCGTCCACGACCGGCCGATCGCGCTCGCGCCGCGCGAGTTCGAGCTCCTCCGCGTGCTCCTCGACCATCCCGGCCGGCTCGTGACCCGCGGCCGCATCCTGCGCGCCGTGTGGGGCGCCGCGTACGACGACGAGTCGCACTACATCCACGTCTACGTCAGCCAGCTCCGGCGGAAGATCGCCCGGGCCGACCCGGACGGCTGCCTGACCGACCTGCTCGCGGCCGAGCCCGGCGTCGGCTATCGGGTCCGCGCGCGGCGCCTGGACGAGCCGGCGACCGAGGACGGGGCCGCCGCCCCCACCTGAAGCTCAGTCGACGACGGTGTGGCTCTGCTCCCGCAGGAACTGGGCGACGTAGTACATCGACAGTCCGGACTTGCCGGTCGAGCCGGAGCCCTTCCAGCCGCCGAACGCCTGGACGCCCGGCCACGCGCCGGTCGTCGCTCCGGCACGCCGGTTGACGTACAGGACGCCCGCCTGGGTCGTGTCGAGGAACCGCTGGACCTCGTCCTTGTCCTCGCTGTAGACGCCTGCGGTCAGCCCGTAGACCGAGTCGTTGGCGAGCCGGAGCGCGTCGTCGAACGAGTCGACGGCCGAGACCGCGGTGAACGGCGCGAAGAGCTCATCGCGGAAGAGCCGGTGGTCCGACGGCAGGTTCCCGACGACCGTCGGCTCGACGTAGAAGCCGCGGTCCATGCCCCGGTCGGACAGGCGCTCGCCGCCGGTGAAGACCCGGCCGTCGCGGCGCGCCTCGGCGGTCGCCTGCTGGTGCCGATCGACCGCCTTCTGGTCGATGATCGGTCCGAGCCAGTTCTCGCGGATGAGCGGATCGCCGATCGTGATCGCCTCGGTCTTCTCGACGAGGAGCCGGACGAGCTCGTCGTGGACCGGCTTCTCGACGTAGACCCGGCTGTTGGCCGAGCACTTCTGGCCGCCGAAGCCGAAGGCGCTGCGCATGATCCCCTCGGCGGCCTCGTCGAGGTCGGCGTGGCGGGACACGACGGCGGGGTTCTTCCCACCCATCTCGACGATCGTCGGCTTGGGGAACTTCGACGAGAACGTCCGGAAGAGGTCCATCCCGACTTCGTACGACCCTGTGAAGACGATGCCGTCGATGCCCGGGTTCTCGCGCAGCTCGGCTCCGAC
>DATNBW010000106.1:0-21745 GCA_035607275.1 Verrucomicrobiia bacterium
GCCCGCCGGACGCCGCCGCATTCGCGACCGAGCTCGCCGCGGCGCGCACCTCCTCTGCCGCGGAAGCACTCGTCTCGCCGGCCTGACCGGCGCCCGCGGCGCCGGCCGGTGCCGGGCTCGGTGCCGGACCCGACGGCCGCGGCGAACGCCGCCGGCCGGTTCCGCCCGAGCCACCTTCGCCGCCGGTCCCGCCGCCGCCGCCCGTCCCGCCTCCACCGGTCCCGCCGCCGCCTCCGCCGCCCCGGATCGCGGTGCTGATCAGGTCGGGAACGTCGAGGCCGGTGAGGCCCTTCACGACGGTGCTGGCCTCGGCCACGGTCCGCGTCGCGTTCTTCACCACGTCCGACGCGCCTTCGCTCGAGAGCACGGTCAGCGACCCGATCGAGGCCATCGGCTCGGCCGCGGCCCGGACGATCTCCGGCAGCATCGAGAGAACGGTCTGGATGATCGCCGCCTCGTTGAACTGGCGATACGCCTCGGCCCGGAGGGCGAGGGCCTTGGCCTCGGACTCGCCCTTGGTGAAGACGATGCCCGCCTCGGCGTTGCCCTCGAGCTTGGTCTTCTCGGCCTCCGACTGGGCGTTGACCAGGATGACCCGGGCGTTCGCCTCGCCTTTGGTGATCGTGATCGCCGCCTCCGCCTGGCCGGCGAGCTTGACCCGCTCGGCGTCGGCCTGGGCCTGGGCGATCCGGGCCAGCTTCTCACCCTCGGCGCGCTTGACGGCCGCATCGGCCTCGGCCTCGGCCGGTCGGACGGTCGACGCGATCAGCTCCTGCTGCTTGCGGGCCGCCTCGAGCCCGGCCAGCTCGGTCTGCTTGCGGGTGACCTCCTGCTGGGCCTCGGCCTGGGCGAGCGGCCCGGCCTGGGCGGCCCGAGCCTCCGCCGCGGCGATCTGGGTCTCCGTCTCGGCGCGGCGGAGGGACACGTCGCGCTCGGCGTTGATCTTGATCTGGTTCGCCTCGGCCTCGCGGACTGCGGCCTCCTGGTCGGCGGTCGCCTTGGCCATCCGCGCGTCGCGCTCGCGACGGGCGGTCTCCTGCTGCCCGATCAGCTCCATGTAGCCCGACTCGTCGCGGATCGCCTGGATCGTGAACGAGTCGATCTGGAGCCCGGACGTCGCGAGGTCGCCCTTCGCCGCGTCCTGGACCGCCTGCTGGAACTTCTGGCGGTCGAGGTTGAGCTCCTCGATCGTGAGCGTCCCGACGATCGACCGGAGCGAGCCCTCCAGGACGTTCTTGACGATCGAATCGACCTGCTCCTCCTGGGCGTCGAGGAAGCGCTCGGCGGCGTTCCGGATCGATTCGTCGTCGGCCCCGATCTTGAACGTCGCGACACCCTGAACGGCGACCTTGATGCCCTGGCGCGACACGGCGTCGGCGAGGTTCACGTTGATCTGGCGGGCCGTCAGCTTGAGCTTGCCGATCTTGTGGAAGAGGGGCAGGACGACGATGCCCTGGCCGCGGACGACCTTCAGGCCGGCGTCCCCACCGCCGAGCGGCGTCGCGCGGCCCGACCGGATCAGCGCCTCGTTCGCCCCGGCGACCTTGTAGCGGCTGCCGAGGTAGGCGAACAGGAGCGCGATGATGATGATCGCGACGAAGACGACGATCACGCTTCCGTCGAACTTCAGGAAGTCAAGCACCGAGGGTCCCTCCAGGTGTGGCCGCCGACGGCGGAGCGAGCGGGGCGACCACGAGGCCCGTTCCCGCGGTGCCGGTGACGGTCACCGCCGACCCGGCCGGGATGTCGACCGCGGCCGTCGCGCTGAACTCGTGGGTCTGGCCCTCGGCCTTGACGAGGACGCTGCCGAACCGGCCGGCCGGGATCGAGACGGCGACCGAGGCGTTGCGACCGACGAGGCTGGACGTCGAGAACGGGTTCGCGCCCTCCGAGCGGCGCAGGACCGTGAACATCACGAAGACGATCCCGAACCCGATCAACCCGCCGATCGTCCCGATGATCGCCGCCTGGCCGGCATGAACGCCGAGCACCTGGGTCGCGAAGAGGCCGCCCACGCCGAACATCGACACGAACCCGAGGAGGAGCGGCATCAGCGACACGCCGCCGATGTCGAACCCGATGTGGAGGGCGTCGAGGAAGCCGCCGAGGATGTCGTCGACGACCACCGTGATCAGGAGCAGCCCGCCGCCGACCAGCGTGCAGATGACGAAGACCAGATCCTCGATCGGGACGACCATCCCTGTCCTCCACCCCGACGCCCGGCCGGGCATCCCTCGCGGCCAAGGATACGATGCGCGATCGACCGTGGGGCGATCGACCGTGGGGTGATCGCGCCGGTTCAGGTCCGGGTCAGCTGCCGGGACCGAACAGCAGCGACAGCCATGACTCGAGCGGCGTCTGCTTGTCGCTCCCGGCGCCGAGGCGGACCGACGCCGACCCCGGTGCGCCGTCGACCGGCGCGGGCACCGTCGGGGACAGGGTGAACGGGATCTCGTGCGAGCCGCCGAGACCGTAGCCGCGGGCCGCGAGAGCGACATAGTCCGGACGGACGATCAGGTCGACCTCGTCCTGGAGGGATTGAACCTCGGCCGCGAGCGCGGCGTTGTCGACGGCGAGCTGGGCCGCCCGGCTCGAGGCGGCGGCCGCGTCGCCGACCTGACGGGCGAAGACGATCACGATCCAGGTCGCCAGCAGCCCGGCCGCGACCCAGCCGACCCGGCGCCGGGTGATGCCGGCGATCGACAGGCCGGTGAGGTCGACCCGCTCGGCGAGGCCTCCGCTCGCGGACGCACCGTCGACGGTGTCGTCGCCGGGATCGGCGGCGGCGGGGGTCGACGGCTCGCGAGCGGCGGACCGATCGAGGCGACGGGACTCGTCGGCCGGAGCGGCGCTGCGGGGTTTCACGTTCGATGGAGGGTAGCTGCCCGCAGCTGACATGTCAATTCGCGCGCGCTCGTGACAGGCAAGGTGTCACACGCGTGGCGGAGCCTGCTGCTAGACTGCCGACGTTTCGCACGCATGTTCGATTTCGAGGTGAACCGATGCGGACCTATGCCCCGGCCCCGACCGAGGCCGTCCTGCGCGCGATCCTCGACGACGAGCCGTCCCTCGCCCGCGGCGTGACCCACCACGCCGTGATGCCGGCTCGCGAGGCGGCCTGGCGCGATCACCCGGAGTGGCTCGATCCGCGGATCAGGGCCGGGCTCGCGGCGCGCGGCATCGATCGGCTGTACACGCACCAGGCGGAGGCGATCGAGGCGGTCCGGGCCGGACGCGATGTCGTCGTCGTGACTCCGACCGCGTCGGGCAAGACGCTCTGCTACGCCCTGCCGGCGCTGCAGGCGATCGCCGAGGACCCGGCGGCCCGGGCCCTGTTCCTGTTCCCGACCAAGGCCCTCGGCCAGGACCAGGTCGCGGAGTTCGCGGAGCTGTCGGCGGCCGCCGGGCTGACGATCTCGGCGGCGACCTACGACGGCGACACGCCCGCCCCGATCCGGTCCGCCATCCGTGGCGCGGGCCAGGTCGTCGTGACGAACCCGGACATGCTCCATTCGGCGATCCTTCCCCACCACACGAAGTGGTTCCAGCTGTTCGAGCAGCTCCGGGTCATCGTCATCGACGAGCTCCACACCTACCGCGGGGTGTTCGGGAGCCACGTCGCGAACGTCATCCGGCGGCTCCTCCGGATCTGCGCCCACTACGGCAGCAGGCCGGTGATCGTGTGCTGCTCGGCGACGATCGCCAACCCGCTCGAGCTCGCGACGATGCTGACCGGCCGGGCGCCGATCCTCGTCGACCGGAACGGGGCGCCGTCCGGCGAGCGCCACGTCCTCCTCGTCGAACCGCCCCTGACCCACGTGGCGACCGGCGCCCGCGGCTCCAACCTGACGCTCGCCCATCGCTGGGCGATGCCGTTCCTCCGTGCGGGCCGTCAGACCGTCGTCTTCGGCCGCAGCCGGACCGCCGTCGAGATCATGCTCTCGACCCTGCGCGAGGCGCTCCGCCAGGACCTCGGTCCGCGGTCGCGGATCCGCGGCTATCGCGGCGGCTACCTCCCGACCGAGCGGCGAGCGATCGAGAAGGGCCTGCGCGAGGGTGAGATCCTCGGCGTCGTCGCCACGAACGCGCTCGAGCTCGGGGTGGACATCGGCCGGCTCGACGTGTCGATCCTGGCTGGCTATCCGGGCTCCGTCGCGGCGACCTGGCAGCAGATCGGACGCGCCGGCCGGCGCGGCGGGACGAGCGTGGCGGTCCTCGTCGCGTCGGCCGCGCCGGTCGATCGCTACGTGGTCCATCATCCCGAGTTCCTCATCGGCGGCCCGGCCGAGGAGGCGCGGCTCGACCCGGACAACCTGCACGTCCTGATCGCCCACCTCCGCTGCGCGACGTTCGAGCTCCCGTTCGAGCCCGGCGAGGTGTTCGGCCCGGGCGTCGCCGACGACCTCCTCGCGTTCATCGCCGAGTCCGGCCACATCCGCCAGGCGGAGGACGGTCGCTGGTACTGGAGCTCGGAGAACTTCCCGGCCTCGGAGGTGTCGCTCCGGACGGCGGCGCCGGAGAACGTCGTGATCATCGACACGACGCCGGATCGACCGCGCGTTCTCGGCGAGATCGACCTGTTCGCGGCCCAGGTCGTCGTCCACGAGCGGGCGATCTACATGCACGAGTCGGTTCAGTACTACGTCGACCGGCTCGAATGGCACGAGCGGAAGGCCTATGTCCACCGGGTCGACGTCGACCACTACACCTACGCCAATCGGGCGGTGACGCTGAAGCCGCTCGACGTCTTCGCCGAGACCAGGGCCCCCGGCGGTCGGCGGGTCCACGGCGAGGTGATGGTCGCGAGCCTCGTGACCCTCTTCAAGAAGCTGAAGTTCGGAACGGACGAGAACGTCGGCTGGGGCCCGATCGACCTGCCGGAGCTCGAGCTCCAGACGACCGCCTACTGGCTGACCGCGGAGGGGCTTGCGGGGGCGTGGCGGCGGAACGACCTCGACATCGCGCTGATGGGCGCGGGCCGGGCGATCCGGACCGTGGCGTCGGTGCTGCTGATGGGCGATCCGCACGATCTCGGGCTCGTGACCCAGGTCCGCTCGCCCCACCACGAGGCGCCGACGATCTACCTGTACGAGGCGACACCCGGCGGGATCGGGCTGAGCGTCCGCCTCTGGGAACGCCACGAGGAGCTCATCGCCGCGGCCGCCGCGCTCATCCGCGATTGCGGGTGCGACGGCGGCTGCCCGGCGTGCACCGGACCGCGTCTCGAGCCCGACGTCGACGCCCGTGGACTCGCCCTGCGCCTCCTGGCCGAGCTGGCAGGCCCCACGCCCGCGCCGGAGCGGGATCCGGACCTCGAGCCGGTCGGGCGATGAGCGGGGCCACCCTCGAGCGGCGGCTCGCGAACTACCGGGCCGCGATCCGGTCGTCCGCGGAGCCGGCGCGGCCCGGGGATCGGGTCGACGGCGGGGTCGCTCGCGGCTCGATCGAGCTGGGGCAGCGCCTGGCCGAGGCCCTCGACGGCGAGCTCATTCTCGATCCGGCGGGGCCGGTCGTCCGGGTCGAGCCGGCGACGGTCGTCCTGCCGATCGACCGCGACCGGCTCGGGACGCTGCCCGGGATGCCCGGTCGCGGCGTCCCGCTCGTCTGTCTCGACACCGAGACCACGGGTCTGGCGACCGCCTCCGGGACCGTCGCGTTCCTCGTCGGGCTCGGCTGGTGGGAGGCGGATCGATTCCGCCAGGTCCAGCTCCTGCTTCCCGACCACCCGGCGGAGCCCGGCCTGCTCGCCCGGCTGGCCGCCCACATCCCGGCCGACGCCTGGCTCGTGACGTACAACGGTCGGGGCTTCGACTGGCCCCTGCTCGTCGCCCGCTACCGGATGGCCCGCATGCCGGCCCCGCCCCATGACGGACATCTCGACCTGCTGCCGTTCGTCCGGCGCGTCTTCCGCCACCGGATGACCGATGCTCGGCTGGGCACGGTCGAGCGGGAGCTGCTCGGCACCACCCGTCACGGCGACGTCGACGGCTGGCAGATCCCCGGGCTCTACCTCGACTTCCTCCGCGGCGGCGAGGCGTGGCCCCTGATCGACGTCGTCCGCCACAACCGGGAGGACGTCCGCTCGCTGGCCCGCCTCCTGAGCCGGATCGACGTCGACTACGCCGACGCGGACGACCGGCGGCGGCAGCCGAGCGGCGACCTGGCCGGTCTCGCACGATCGTTCGGACGGGCCGGCCGCCTCGACGAGGCGCTCGGCTGCCTCGACGCAGCGCTCGCTGGACCGGATCTCCGGTCGTCATCCGTGCCGTCGGACGCGGAGCCGGTCCGCGTCGCGATCCGCGAGGAAGCCGCCGTCCTCGATCCGCCCGACGACCCGCCGGGCCTGCCGTGGTGGCACCCTCGCCAACGGGCCGACGTCGGCGGCCGGACCCCGCGACCGTCGTGGGATCGGGTCGTCGTCGGCCGGCTTGACTCGCCATGGACGACAGAGCGGATTGCGATCGAGCGCGGACGGCTGCTCCGGCGGCTCGGCCGGAACGACGAGGCGGTCGCGACCTGGCTCGAGCTGACCGGACGGCCGGGCGCGGTCGCGGTCCAGGCATGGGTCGAGGTCGCGAAGCTCCGCGAGCACCGGCTGGGCGACCTGCCGGGCGCACTCGACGCGACGGGTCGGGCGATCGCCCTCGCGGAACGCCGGCGGCACCTCGGCCTGGGTGATCCGATCGCGGATCGCGCGCTCGCGGCCCGTCTCGACCGGCTTCGGCGACGAATGGCCGCGGCGGGAGCCGGGCCGGGTCAGGCGTCCGGACGAGGCGGCACGAGCGGCACCCGGGAATCGACGGCCATGCCGGCCCAGGTCGCCCGGACCCAGTCGAGGTCCGGATCGAACGAGCAGGCCATCGTCCGCCGGTCGCCGGCCAGGGCGTTGAGGTAGTAGGCGTCATCGCCATGGGCGGCCGCGAACGGGTGGTAGCCGTCGGTCACGAGGACGACATTGCCGTCGCGCACCTCGAAGATCGCGTCCCGGGAGCGATCGGCCCGGTAGACCCGCTGGATCGCCCATGCCTCGGGTCGTCGGAACCGGTAGTGGTAGATCTCCTCGAGGACGGCCTCACCGGGCATGTCGTCGACGTCGTGCTTGTGCGGCGGCCAGCTCGACCAGTTGCCCGACGGGGTGTAGACCTCGACGACCTCGAGGCGGTCGGCCGGGAACGACGGAGCGATGATGTGGCTGATCTGACGGGTCGCGTTGCCCGCGCCGCGGGTCTCGACGACGACCTCGCCGGGGACGATCGCGATCGGCTCGGGACCGACCCCGTCACGCCCGGAGCGGGGCGCCCGTGCGACGACGACGACCGAGGTCCCGCCGGCGGGCGGACGGCCGATCTCGACCGTCAGCCGCCGTCCGTCCGGCACCCAGACCGCCGACGGCAGGTCGCTGAACACCGACTCGCGGCCCGGGAGCGACCACCTCCGGCCGCCATCGTCGGTGATGGTCACGTCCCGGCCGGACTGGATGACGACGCACGATTCCTGGCCTGTCGCCTCCGGGATCACGTGGCGACCCTGGCCGAACGGATGGACGACGTACGAGAGATAGCGCCAGCCGGCCTTCTCGGGTCCGAACGCCAGGTGGTCGTCCTCGTCGGGTCGCAGGAGCAGCTCCTCGTCGACGAGGTCGCTCGGCAGGGCCCGGGAATGGATGGTCGGTTCCGGCATCGGCTCAGGACGGCGGCCGGACGTCCGGATTCGGGATCATGGCGTCCGCGACCTGGTGGAGCAGCTCGTGATACGAGGCGACGAACGCGCGGAGCGTCCGGGCCGTCGGTGGGAACCCGTCGAACTCCTCGCGGCGCAGCCCGTCCGGCTCGTAGGCGCGGACGAAGTCCGGGTAGTGGCCGGTCAGCTCGGCGAGGATCGCCGGATCGACCGGATCGTCCATCCGCGGCCGGACCTCGACGGACGACGCGTTGAACCGCTTCTGCCAGCTCGACGGCATCGTGATCACGACATCGCCGCCGATCAGCTCGGACCAGTGGTACTGGTGGCGGATCGCCGCGCCGAGCAGGCGCGCCCGGTAGCCGCGCTCGCGGAACAGCCCGTACGCCCGCTTGAAGACCGCGACCCCGGACCACGGCAGTGCGGCCGGGTCGGCCACGATCCCGTCACGCTCGGTCTGGACCCGCAGCCAGTCCTCGATCCGGCCCATCATGATCGTGACCACGGGGCCCATCGAATCGGTCGGCTCGCCGGCGACCTCGCGGCGCCGGATACCGCGCTCGATCGCCTCCGCGGCGGCGACCGCCTGCGCGACCGAGAAGCAGACCGTGGTGTTGACGCTGACCCCGTTCGCGCTCGCCTCCTCCATCGCGTCGATCCCGGCCGAGGTCGCGGGGAACTTGACGATGATGTTCGGCGCGATCCCGGCGAAATGGAGCGACTGGGCGAGCATCCGCGGCGCCGAGCGATGGAACGTCGGATCGGTCTGGGTCGAGAGCCGGCCCTGGCGACCGCTCGTCGCCTCGAACGCCGGTATCAGCAAGGGGGCGGCGCGCACGGACATCTCGTCGACGATCAGCCAGGCGAGCTCGGTCTCGGTGGCGTCGGGTCGCTCCGCCGCGAGGGCCGCGACCCGGCCGCGCCAGCGGGCGGGCTCCTGCTTCCAGACGTCGGTCACGATCGTCGGATTGGCCGTCGCCCCGACCGCGCCGAACGAGATCGCGTACTCGAGCTCGTCGATCGCGCAGGAATCGTTCCAGATGTCGGTATCGGTCGTCGCGATCGTCCGGCCGAGCGGAGTGTCGGCCAGCGGCGGTGCCGGGATCCCGGTGACGGTCACGGTCCTTCCTCCCTCAGGCGGCGACCCGCTCCACGGCCATCGCGACCGATCCTCCCCCACCCAGGCACAGGGTCGCCAGCCCGTAGCGGCCTTCGCGGCGGGCCAGCTCGTGGAGCAGCGTCGCGACGATCCGGGCCCCGGACGCGCCGATCGGATGACCGAGGGCGATCGCGCCGCCGTTCACATTGACCTTGTTCCAGTCGAACCCGAGCTCCCGGCCGTCGGCCAGCGTCTGGGCGGCGAAGGCTTCGTTGATCTCGATCAGGTCGAAGGCCTCGATCGGCAGCTCGATCCGGTCGAGCAGGCGGCGGACGCCGGTGACCGGCGCGAGGAACAGCCACTTCGGGGCGACCTCGGCCTGGGCGTAGCCGACGATCCGGGCGAGCGGCCGCAGCCCGAACTGCTCGACGGCTCGTTCGCTGACGACGATCGTCGCAGCCGCGCCGTCGGTGATGCCGGGCGCGTTGCCGGCGGTCACGGTCCCGACCGTCGCGTCGCCGCGGTCCTCGCCCGTCGGCAGGTCGAAGACCGGCTTCAGCCGGGCGAGCGCCTCGAGCGTGGAATCGCGGCGGGGTCCCTCGTCCGCGTCGACGACCGTCTCGCGGCCCTTGGCGTCGCGGACCGTGACCGGCACCATCTCGGCCGCGAACCGACCCGAGTCCTGGGCCGCGATCGCCCGCTGGTGCGAGGCAAGGGCGAAGGCGTCCTGGTCCTCGCGACTGACGTGGTCGTGGATCGCGACGCGCTCGGCGTGGGTGCCCATATGGCAGCCCTCGAACGCACAGGTCAGGCCGTCGGCGACGGCGGCGTCCACGAGCCGTCCGTCGCCCAGCCGGTACCCGAACCGGGCCTTCGGCAACAGGTACGGCGCCATGTTCATGTTTTCCATGCCGCCGGCGACCACGACCTCCGCGTCGCCGGCCCGGATCTCGGAGGCTGCGAGCATGATCGCCTTGAGGCCGGAGCCGCACACCCGGTTGATCGTCGTCGCCGAGGTCGAATCGGGCAGCCCGCCGGCGAGCGCGGCCTGGCGGGCCGGCGCCTGGCCGACCCCCGCCTGGAGCACCTGGCCCATCAGGACCTCGTCGACCGGCGCCCCCTCGGGCAGTCCCGAGCGCTCGACGGCCGCCCGGATCGCGACGCCGCCGAGGGTCGTCGCCGGCGTGTCGGCGAAGACGCCGCCGAACCTGCCGATCGGCGTGCGGGCGGCACTGACGAGGAAGACCTGGCCGTTCCGGCCGGCGACGTCACCGGCCGCGGCCGAGCCCGGCGCGGGATCGAAGGCGGCCATCAGCGCGTCCGAGGGAACCCGAGGTCGATCTTCGACGTGCCCGGGTCCGGCCAGCGCTGGGTCACGATCTTCGCTCGTGTGTAGAACTGGATCCCCTCCGGGCCGTACATGTGGAGGTCGCCGAAGAGCGAGCTCTTCCAGCCGCCGAAGCTGTAGTACGCGACCGGTACGGGGATCGGGACGTTGATCCCGACCATCCCCGCGTTGACCTCGAACTGGAACTGGCGGGCCGCGCCGCCGTCGCGGGTGAAGATCGCCGTCCCGTTGCCGTACGGGTTGTCGTTGATCAGCCGAACGGCCTCTTCGTAGGTGTCGACGCGGACGACGGTCAGGACCGGTCCGAAGATCTCGTCCCTGTAGGCGTCCATCTCGGTCGACACGTAATCGATCAGCGACACCCCGAGGAAGAACCCATCGGACTCCTTGAAGAGCGGGTGCTCGCGTCCGTCGGCGACGACGGTCGCGCCCTGGGCGGCAGAGCTGTCGAGGTACGACGCGACCTTGTCCCGGTGCGCCTTCGTGACGAGCGGGCCCATCTCGGCCTCGGGATCCGTCCCGGGCCCGACCTTGACCTTGGGCAGCCGCTTCGTGATCGCCTCGACGAGCGGATCGGCGACGCCGCCGACGGCAACGATCGTCGCGATCGCCATGCATCGCTCGCCGGCCGAGCCGTAGCCGGCCGAGATCGCGGCGTCGGCGGCCATGTCGATGTCCGCATCTGGCAGCACGATCATGTGATTCTTCGCCCCGCCGAGCGCCTGGACTCGCTTGCCGTTCTTCGTCCCGGTCTCGTAGATGTAGCGGGCGATCGGCGTCGAGCCGACGAACGAGATCGCGGCGATGTCGGGGTGCTCGAGGAGCGCATCGACCGCGACCTTGTCGCCGTGGACGACGTTGAAGACGCCGTCCGGGACGCCCGCCTCGTGGAGCAGCTCGGCGATGAACATCGACGCCGACGGATCCTTCTCCGACGGCTTGAGGATGAACGTGTTGCCGGTCGCGATCGCGGTCGCGAACATCCACATCGGGACCATGGCCGGGAAGTTGAACGGGGTGATCCCGGCGACGACGCCGAGCGGCTGACGGATCTGGAAGACGTCGACGCCGGTCGAGGCCTGCTCGGTGAAGCCGCCTTTCAGGAGGGTCGGGACCGAACAGGCGAACTCGAGGTTCTCGAGGCCGCGGGCGATCTCGCCGAGGGCGTCCGACGGGACCTTGCCGTGCTCGGCCGTGAGGTGGGCAGCGAGCTCCTTGCGGTGGGTCTCGACGAGGTTCCGGATCCTGAACAGGATGTCGGAGCGCTTCGAGATCGAGGTGGCCCGCCAGGCCGGGAAGGCGGCCTTCGCGGCGGCGACCGCTGCGGCGACCTCGTCGGTCGAGGCGAAGTCGACCTCGCGGGCGATCCGTCCGGTGGCCGGGTCGTAGACCGGTCCGCGCCGGCCGGACGTCCCCTCGACGATCCGCCCGCCGATCCAGTGGTGGACGGCCCCGAGGGTCGTCCTGTTCGCCTCGTCCTGGGCCCGGGCGCTGCCCGGCTCGGCGACCTGCGTCATCGTTTCGACCTGTCCTTTCGTCGCGCCCGCGACACGGACGCCATCGTGTGAACCTTACCGCCAAACGCCGATCCGCCACCAGCGTGGCGCCCGCCCGTTGACACGGTGGACCCCGGGTTTGTACGCTGCGCCGCGCATCGTGTAAACGATTACATTCGACAGGCGGGAGCACCGTTGAGCGACTCCGTCACTGAGCTCAGCCGGTTGACCGGCGCCCAGATCCTCGTCGAGTACCTCGTCCGTCAGGGCGTCCCGTTCGCGGCCGGAATCCCGGGTCACGGGTGCTGGGCGATCACCGATGCCCTCCTCGACCGGCGGGACGCGATCCGGACGATCCAGGTGATGCACGAGCAATCGGCCGTCCACCTGGCCGACGGCTACTACCGGGCGACCGGCCGGCCGATGCTCGCCTTCACGAGCATCGGGCCCGGGGCGATGAACACGGTCATCGGGATGGGCACCGCCTACGTCGACTCGACCGCGGTCGCACTCGCGATTGGCTCGCCGCACACGTACATGCGCGGCCACGGACTGTTCCAGGAGTTCGAGCGGAAGCACCACGCCGACAACCCGCGGGTCTTCGAGCCGGTCGTCAAGGAGTGGTGGCAGCCGTCGCGGGTCGACGACCTGCCGTTCGTCCTCCACCGGGCGTGGAACGCGATGACCAGCGGGCGACCGGGACCCGTCCTCCTCGACCTGGCGATGGACGTCCAGGCCGAGGCGGCCGACGTGCGCCTGCCGGATCCCGGACATCGCGAGGCGCGCGGCCGCATCCGGCCCGCAGCCGACGACGTGGACCGCGCGGCGGCCCTGCTTCGCGACGCCCAACGGCCGGTCATCGTCGCCGGTGGCGGCGTCCTCCTGGCCGAGGCGTGGAACGAGGTCCTTGCGCTGGCGGAGCGCCTCGGCGCCCCGGTCGTCACGACGTGGAACGGCAAAGGCGCGATCGACGAGACCCACGAGCTCAGTGCCCAGACGATCGGCGACACTGCCTCGACCTGCGGCAACCTCCTGGCGGCCTCGGCCGATGTCCTGATCTCGGTCGGCCAGCGCTTCACCGACTGGTCGGCCTCGTCGTACCGCAAGGGCGTGACGTTCGCGATCCCGCCGTCCCGCCTGATCCAGGTCGATATCGACCCGCGCGAGATCGGCAAGAACTACCCGGTCGAAAGCGCCCTCGTCGGCGACGCGAAGGCCGCCCTCGCGGACCTGCTCGCCGCCCTCGGCCCTGGCGGCGGAGCGGCCGTCTACCGGGACACGCCGTACTTCGCCGAGATCCAGCGGCTCAAGGCCGACTGGTTCGCCCAGGTCGAGATCAAGTCGGCTTCGGCGGCAACGCCGATGACCATGGCCCGGGCCGTCCGCGAGGTCCAGCGCGCGACCTCGGACGACGCCGTGGTCGTCACCGGCGCGGGCCTGCCCCAGGGCATGGTCAAGCAGCGCTGGGTGACGCGCCGGCCGCGGACGCACCTGACGAGCGGCGGCTTCTCGACGATGGGCTTCACCCTGCCGGCGGCGATCGGAGCGCAGCTCGCCCTGCCGGAGCGGCAGGTGCTCGCGGTGTGCGGCGACGGCGACTTCCTCCAGACGATGCAGGAGCTCCAGGCAGCAGTCCTCGCCGGCACGCCCGTGTGCACGGTGATCCTCGACAACTCGGGCTGGATCAGCATCAAGGGCGGCCAGCAGAGCTTCTTCGGCCGCTCCGCATGGACGGACTTCCTCACCCCGGATGGCTCGATCTACTCGCCGGACTTCCAGGCCATCGGCGCGGCGTTCGGGATCCACAGCGAGGCGGCCACGGACCCGGACGAGGTCGAGCCGGCCGTCCGCCGGGCGCTCGCGTCGGGCGGGCCGTCCCTCGTCCACGTCAAGGTCGATCGCGACCTTGCCGTGGCGGGCCCCGACAAGACGGGCTGGTGGGATGCCCCGAGCCCGCCGAACCACCCCGAGCAGCACGCCCGCTGGCTCGCCGGCCGGGCCGAGGAGCAGCACCAATGACCCTGGCCGCGCAGCCCGCGGACCTCGTCGACCGGGCCGCCCGGCTGCGCCGCCGGCTCGCCGCGGGTGGCCCGCTCGGGCGCGCCTCGATCGGGACGGTGCCGATCCTCTGGAACAACGTCGACATCGCCGAGCTTCGCCTCGGGACGTCGGCCGAGACGATCCTCGACGACATCGCCCGGACGGGCTACGACGGCTGCCAGCTCGGGCTGGGCTTCCCCGAGGGCGACGACCTGCGGGCCGCGCTCGCCGCTCGGAGCCTCCGCCTCGCCGAGGTCTACGCCTCGATCCCGGGGACGGTCGACGGGCCGACGGCGACCGCCCTCGGCGAGGTCCGCGAGCGCCTCCGCCTGCTCCGGGCCGCTGGCGGCGAGGTCCTGTGCATCGCCTTCGACGGCTCGCCGGATCGCGACGCGTTCGCGGGCCGGGCCACCGACGCCGCGACTCCTCGCCTGACCGATGCCGGATGGGCGGCCACGATCGCGCTCCTCGAGACGGTCGCCGCCGAGACGACGGCGGCCGGTGCCAGGATCGCGTTCCATCCCCACAGCGGGACGTACGTCGAGACGCCCGACGAGGTCGAGCGCCTGGCCGGCTCGATCGACGCGGCCGTCCTCCCCTTCTGCCTCGACGTCGGCCACTACCTCGTGGGCGGCGGAGATCCGGTCGCGGCCCTCCGCCGCTTCGGCCCGCGGGTCGAGCACGTCCACCTCAAGGACGTCGATCCGGAGGTCCTCGCGGGCCTCCGCGACGGGTCGATCGGGGGCTTCGGGGCGGCGATCCGGGAGCGGCTCTTCACGGAGCTCGGGAGCGGCGCGCTGGACCTGGACGGGATCCTCGGCGTCCTCGCCGAACGCCGCTACGCCGGCTGGCTGATGGTCGAGCAGGACAGCGGCTGGCCGCCGCCGGCCGAGAGCGCGGCGATCGGCCGACGCGTGCTCGCGGCCGGGCTGCGACGGCTCGCCGCCGCGGCCGGATCCTCGGCCGACGGAGACCCGCCATGAAGATCGCGTTGCTCGGAACCGGACGCATCGGCCGCCTGCACGCCCGTCTCCTGACCGCGACCCCCGGGGTCGACGAGCTCCTGATCGCAGACGTGCTGCCCGAGCGAGCCGGGGAGGCGGCAGCGGAGGTCGGCGGCCGGGCGGTTCCGACCATCGAGGCCGCCCTCGACGAGGCCGAGGCCGTCGTGATCGCAGCCGCGACGACGGCTCACGCGGACCTGATCCGGGCCGCGGCCGACCGCGGCCTGCCCACGTTCTGCGAGAAGCCACTGGCCGAGGACATCGGTGCGACGATCGAGGTCGCCCACCACATCGCCCGGACCGGCATTCCCTTCCAGCTCGGCTTCCAGCGGCGCTTCGACGCGGGCTACGCCGAGGCCCACCGGATGATCGCGAGCGGCGAGCTCGGGACCCTCTACAACTTCCACCTCGCCGGCCACGACCCCGAGCCGCCGCACGAGGGCTACATCCCCCAGTCCGGTGGCCTGTTCCGCGACTTCTCGATCCACGACTTCGACATCATTCGCTGGATGACCGGCCGCGAGGTCGTCGAGGTCTACGCCGACGGCGACGTCCGCGGCTTCCCGATGTTCGCCAAGTACAACGATGTCGACACGGCCGTCGCGACGCTTCGGATGGACGACGGGTCGCTCGGCGTGCTCACCGTCGCCCGCCACGACCCGCTCGGCTACGACATTCGGGCCGAGCTGTTCGGGTCGAAGGACTCGATCAGCGTCGGGCTCGGGCCGCGGACGCCGATCCGGTCCGTGGAGCCGGGCGTTCCCCCGCAGGCAGGTCCGGCGTGGCCACACTTCCTCGATCGCTTCGGCGCCGCCTACAGCGCCGAGTTCGACGCGTTCCTCCGGGTCGCCCGGGGCGACGAGCCGAGCCCGTGCACGGAGCACGACGGAGTCCAGGCCCTCCGGATCGCGGAGGCCGCCACCCAATCGCTCCACGAGCACCGACCGGTGCGTGTCGAGGAGATCGCCAACAGTTGATCGACCGTCGACCGGTCGGTGAGAGGAGGTGTCGAGTGACCCGGGCCACGTCGGCTCGGGCGAGCGATGCGAGACAGCGGACGGACGCCGGACGACGCGCGGATTCGCCGAATCCGGGGCACGCGGACGACCTAGCATCCGCCCACCACGGTGATTCATCGGAGGAGGAAACCAGGGAATGCACAAGCGAACACTGTTCACGGGACTCGCGGGAATTGCGATCGTCCTGAGCGCGTGCAATGCCACGCCATCCGCATCGGGCGGCACGGCCGGCGGTGGTGGCAAGGGCCCCGACGGGGCGCTCGTCAAACGCGCCGACATCAAGATCGAGATCGTCACCCACGGTCAGGCCCAGGACGGGTTCTGGGGCGTCGTCCGCAACGGCGTCAAGGCCGGCGGCAACGACATGGGCGTCACGGTCAACTACAACGCTCCGGCCCAGGAGAGCGACATGCCGGGCATGTCGAGCCTCATCGACGCGGCCGTCGCGAAGAAGCCGACCGGGCTCGTCGTGTCGATCCCGAATGCCGACGCACTCAGCCCGTCGATCAAGAAGGCCGTCGCCGCCGGGATCCCGGTCGTCTCGATGAACTCCGGCTCCGACGTCTTCAAGGGTCTGGGCATCCTGGCCCACGTCGGCCAGACCGAGCTGCAGGCCGGCATCGGCGCCGGTGAGCGGTTCAAGGCGGCCGGCGTGAAGAACCCGCGCTGCTTCAACCAGGAAGTCGGCAACCAGGCCCTCACCCTGCGCTGCAACGGCTTCTTCCAGGGCCTCGGCATCGACGGCAAGGACAAGATCCTGACCGGCAAGATCTCCGATCCGACGGGGATGCAGGCGACGATCGCCGCCGCGATCCAGAGCGATCCGACGATCGACGGCATCCTGACCCTCGGACCGTCCGTCGCCGGCCCGGCCCTGGCCGCGGTCACCGCGTCGGGCAAGACGATCCATCTCGCGACCTTCGACCTCAGCGCCGACGTGCTGACGGCGATCAAGGACGGGAAGATGGACTTCGCCATCGACCAGCAGCAGTTCCTGCAGGGGTATCTGCCGATCGTGATCCTCACGAACTACGCAGAGACCGGCAACCTCCCGACGGGCGACGGCACCGGCCTGATCATGACCGGCCCGGGCTTCGTCACGAAGGACAACGCGGCCAACGTCATCGCCCTCGCGGCGAAGGGCCTGCGCTGATCTGAGCGTTGCGTCGGCCGGGCCGACGCGTTCGAGGGGCCGGGCGCCAGCCCGGCCCCTCGCCCAAGTCTCGGAGGCATCGATGGCGACGAGCACGGCCGAGCCAGCCTCGGCTCCCGGTTCCGGACGACTCCGCGAGATCTCGACGGTCCAGCGCCTCCTGGCGAAGCCGGCGGCCGGGGCGCTCGTCATCGTCGTCTTTGTCTACATCGTCTTCGCGATCCTGTCGGTCGTCCGCGGCAACCTCGCCTTCCTGACGATCCCGGGAGCCCTGAACTTCGTCGGGGTGGCCTCGCAGGTCGGGATCATCGCGACCGCCGTGGCCCTCCTGATGATCGCCGGCGAGTTCGACCTGTCGGTCGGCTCGATGGTCGGCTTCGCGGGGATCATGATCGGCATCTGCGTGACGATCTGGGGCCTGCCGATCTGGCTGTCGATCCTCATCGCGATGGCCCTCTCGACCGGGCTCGGCGCGATCAACGGGCTGATCGTCGTGCGGACGGGCCTGCCCTCGTTCATCGTGACCCTCGCGACCCTCAACATCATCGCGGGCCTGTCGTCGGTCCTGACCTCGAGCGTCACGAACATCACGTTCATCTCGATCGACCGGGCGAAGATCACGGCCGATCCGCTGGGAACGATCTTCAGCTGGAAGCTGTCGTTCGTGTTCGACGGCGCGACGTCCGACCTCTTCGTCTCGGTCGTGTTCTGGCTGGCGATCGCGGTCCTCGGCGCCTACGTCCTGGGCCGGACGAAGGCCGGCAACTGGATCAGCGGCGTCGGCGGATCGCCGGCGGCGGCCCGCAACCTCGGCGTGCCGGTCGCCCGGGTCAAGATCGCGCTCTTCATGTCGACCGCGTTCTCGGCCTCGATCCTCGCGACCCTCCAGAGCATGCAGTTCGCCTCGGCCGACATCAAGCGCGGCGGCGGCTACGAGCTGACAGCGATCACGATGGCGGTCATCGGCGGCTGCCTGCTCACCGGCGGCTACGGGTCCGTGGCCGGAACGGCGCTCGGCGCGCTCGCCCTCGGGATGGCGGGTCAGGGCATCGTCTTCGCCTCGATCAACGCCGACTGGTACCTGATCGCGCTCGGGACCCTGCTCCTCGCCGCGGTCATCCTCAACAACTGGATCCGGCGCCGCTTCGCCGGCCTGCGCTAGCGGAAGGAGCACGCCATGACGATGTCCCCTGCCGCCGGCGGCCTGGCCCCGTCCTCGACCGCCGAGCGCGGCGCCCGCAAGCCGCTGCTCGAGGCCCGCAACATCTCGAAGTACTTCGGCGCGGTCGTCGCGCTCGAGGGCGTGTCGCTGACCGTCCGGGCCGGCGAGATCAACTGCCTCCTCGGCGACAACGGGGCCGGCAAGTCGACCCTGATCAAGACCCTCTCGGGGGTCCACCCGCCCGACGACGGGACGCTCGCCGTCGACGGCGAGCCCGTGACGTTCTCCTCGCCGCGCGACGCCCTGAACGCGGGAATCGCGACCGTCTACCAGGACCTGTCGGTCATGCCCCTGATGAGCATCAGCCGGAACTTCTTCCTCGGCAACGAGCCGACGATCGGGTTCGGGCCGTTCCGCCGGTTCGACAGCGGCAAGGCGGCCACGATCGCCCGCGAGGAGATGCACAACATCGGCATCGACGTCCGCGACACGGACCAGCTCGTCGGGACGCTGTCCGGCGGCGAGCGCCAGACGCTGGCGATCGCCCGGGCCGAGTATTTCGGGGCGCGGGTCCTGATCCTCGACGAGCCGACCTCGGCCCTCGGCGTCAAGGAGTCGGCGTTCGTGCTGCGCCACGCGATCGCGGCCCGGAACAAGGGCCTTGGCGTGATCTTCATCACCCACAACGTCCAGCACGCCCTGCCGATCGGCGACTCGTTCACGATCCTGACCCGCGGCCGGTCCGGCGGCACCTATCGACGCGGCGAGCTGACCGCGGAACAGCTCCACGGGCTGATGGGCGGCGGCTCCGAGCTCGAGGAGCTCCAGGCCGACCTCGAGATGCTCGCCCGGCGCGAAGAGGCCGGCGAGGACGTCCCGACCGTCCCACTGGGCGTCGATCCGGACGCGGTCCCGCTCGGGGACGAACCGCCGGCACCCTGACCCGGCGATGGCGACCACGATCGCCGACGTCGCTCGCCGGGCCGGCGTGTCCACCGCCACGGTCAGCCGGGTCCTGTCCGGCGTCGGGCGGGCGCGTCCGGAAACGCATGCCCGGGTCGAGGCGGCAGCCCGCGACCTCGGCTTCCGCCCGTCGGACGTCGCCCGCTCGCTGAAGCGCCGCTCCACGCTGACCCTGGGCCTGATCGTGACGGACATCGAGAACCCGTATTTCCCGCAGCTGGTCAGGGCGGTCGAGGACGCCGCGATCGGCGAGGGCTACGCGATCCTCCTGTGCAATGCCGACGAGGACCCGGAGCGCGAGGCGTCGTACCTCGACCTCCTCGTCGAGCGCCGGGTCGACGGGCTGATCGTCGCCGCGAGCACCATCGGCTCGCGCCAGGGCGAGTGGCTCGCCCGGGCCCCGCTGCCCGCGGTCCTCGTCAACACGGCCTCGCCCGGCACCGAGCTGCCGACGATCGTGTCCGACAACCGGGGCGGCGGCGCAACGGCGGCACGCCACCTGCTCGAGCTCGGGCATCGCCGGTTCGGCTACCTGATGCCGCCGCCGCGCAACCTCGACGCCCCAGATCGCCTCGCCGGCGTGCGCGACGCGCTCGAGGCCGCGGGGCTGACCGTGGACGGAGCCGAGGCGGCACTCGCGATCGGAAACGGGGCGCCGACCGTGACCGGCGGCGAGATGGCGATGATCGCGCTCCTCGCCCGGGCGCCGCGGCCGACAGCGGTGATCGCCTACAACGACCTCATGGCGATCGGGGCGATGCGCGCGATCCGCGATCGCGGGCTTCGCGTTCCGGCCGACGTCAGCCTCGTCGGCTTCGACGACGTCGCCTTCGCGGCTTACGTGGAGCCGGCGCTGACGACGCTCCGCCAGGAATCGGCCGAGATGGGCCGCTGGGCCGTCGCCACGCTGACCGCCCGGATCAAGGCGGACCGCGACGAGGGCGAGACGGAAGCGGTGCCGCCGGCTCCGGCCGAGCGCCGGGTCGTTCCGGTCCAGCTCGTCGTCCGCGCGTCGACCGGACCCGCGCCGGCCGACTGAGGTTCGCGGCCGGCCCGAGCGCCGTCGCGCCCCGATGGCGGGCCCTCCCGCGCCGGCCGACCGAGCCCCGCTCAGGCGCTCGCGGGCGCCGATCGTCGCTGGCGAGCCTCGGCCATCCGCCGGCGGACCGCGTCCCGCATCGGGACGCCGAACATCCCCGGGCCCTCGAGGACGAGTGACGCCGCCGACGCGGCGAGGAGCAGGTCGAAGCCCTGGCCGATCCTCCCGCCGACGAGGCGTGGCTCGATCCGGGCGGCCGCCAGGGCGGCGAGGAACACGTCGCCGGCGCCGGTCGGATCGACCGCCGCGTGGCTCGGGATCGCCGGGTAGTGGCGCAGCTCGAGCTCCGCGGCGTGATCGCCGCGCGCGCCGTGGACGATCAGGCCGCCGCGGTCTCCCTGGGTGACCGCCAGCGACGACCCCCGCCGGAGCAGGGCGTACAGATCGGCCAGCGGATAGCCGCGGTCGATGTCGTCCCGGGACAGCCCGGTCAGGTCGGCCCGCCGGATGATCGGGTCGGGCCGGGGCGCCACGTGGCGGACGGGCTCGCCCGCGTCGAGCTCGCGCAGGAGCCCCTGCCAGCCGACGGCCACGAAGGCCTCCGACGCCGGCACGTCCGCCCAGTCCGGCGGGAGCTCCGCCGCGACCGGCGCCAGGATCCAGCCGGGCGCCGCGCGCCACGCGTCGGGGACGGCGCTGACCGGCACAGGGTCGGAATGATCGCCGCACAGCTGGAGCCGGCCCTCCGGTCGCTCGATGTTGACGAAGACCGGCCCGTGCTCGAGGCGGACCAGATGGACGTCGACGCCGGCCTCGCGCAGGAGGTCGAGCTCGGACGCGGTCGCCGCCTCCGCGTCGACGCCGACGATCGCGGCGGTGGGCAGGCCGAGGCGGGCCGTCGTCAGGGCGCTGTAGGAGACTCCGCCGCCGAGCCGCCAGCCGCGCGGATCCTGGTCGGTCAGGTCGCGTGCCGCGGACCCGACGACGACGACGGTGGGCACGGCGGCCGCGGTGTCCGCAGGGCGAGCCGGCTCCGTGGCTGGTTCGGTCACCGGCGCGCTCCGCAGCAGATCCGGGCTCGGTGCGCAGGACCCGTGCGATACTGAGCGCCCATCCCATCCCCTTCCCGACCGAGGCCGGCGTGTTCTTCTTTGAGCTCCATGAAGGCGACGAGGACGTCTTTTCCGATGTCCTCCTCGTCCGCGAAGACGAGATGGACCCCGACGAGTTCTTCGAGCTGGTCGAGTCCGTCCGTCACCAGGTCCAGGACACCTACACGGACGATACGCTGATCGAGGCGATCGCAGCCGAGCTGGAACGCGAGCACGGCTTCCTCTTCGTCTCGGACAACCGGATCGTCGCCGCGGTCAACGTGTCGCCGATCGACGAGGAAAACTTCCTCGTCGCGATCGACACCGACGAGGAGGCGGAGGAGGACGAGCGCGGCGCGGACTACCGGGCCGTCATCGCCGAGTTCGACCCGACCGGCGAGGCGGTTCGCGGCGAGGACGAGCGCAACACCTGAGGCTCGGTCCGGCGCCAGGGATTCCCGGCGCGGCCTACTTGCTGAACAGGATCTCGACGACGTCCCCGTCGTGGACCCGGTAGGTCTTGCCCTCCGAGCGGAGCTTGCCGACCTTGCGCGCCGCAGCCATCGAGCCGAGCGTCAGCAGGTCCTCGTAGGCCACGGTCTCGGCCCGGATGAATCCTTTCGCGAGATCGCTGTGGATCGCGCCGGCCGC
>DATNBW010000108.1:0-9276 GCA_035607275.1 Verrucomicrobiia bacterium
ACGACGTCAGCGCGTGCCCGGAAGGACCCGACGCCCGGTCCGGACTCGCCGATATCGAGGTGCTCCGGCCGGAAGCCGGCGACGAGCGTATGGCCGACTTTTGGCGTGGCCGTCTCGCGGTAGCGTGGCGGGATCGGGATCGACCAGTCCTGCGCGCCGACGAGGTTGTAGGTGCCGCCCGTCTGCTGGACCGTGACGTCGATGAAGTTCATCGACGGGCTGCCGATGAAGCCGGCGACGAAGCGGTTGATCGGCGTGTCGTAGAGCGCCTGCGGCGTCCCGACCTGCTGGAGCAGGCCTTCATTCATGACCGCGATGCGGGTGCCCATCGTCATGGCCTCGACCTGGTCGTGGGTGACGTAGACCATGGTCGTCTTGAGGCGCTGGTGGAGGCGGGCGATCTCGGCCCGCGTCTGGACGCGCAGCTTTGCGTCGAGGTTCGACAGTGGCTCGTCCATGAGGAACACGGACGGCTCACGGACGATGGCCCGGCCGAGCGCGACGCGCTGCCGCTGGCCACCCGACAGCTCCTTGGGCTTGCGATCGAGGAGCTTCTCGAGGCTCAGGATGCCGGCCGCCTCGTTGACCCGCTTCTCGATGTCGGCCTTCGGCAGCTTGCGCAGCTTCAGCCCGAAGGCCATGTTGTCGCGAACGGTCATGTGGGGATAGAGCGCGTAGCTCTGGAAGACCATCGCGATGTCGCGGTCCTTCGGGGGGACGTCGTTGACGACGCGATCGCCGATCTTCAGGTCACCGGAGGAGATCTCCTCGAGACCGGCGATCATCCGCAGGCTCGTCGTCTTGCCGCAACCGGAGGGCCCGACGAGGACCATGAACTCGCCGTCGTTGATGGCGAGGTTCAGGTCGTTGACCGCGAGGACGTCGCCGTACTTCTTGGTGACGTGGTCGAAGGTCACGGTGGACATGCGCACACCTCACTCCACCGGGGCATCGCGGGTCCTTGCATCCAGCCGCCGTTCGGCGGCGTGGACGGACCCCGTACGAGGAGCCGGCTCGAGTGGGAACGATGCTAACACCGTTGGCTGTCGCGGCGGAACGACGATGGCGGCGTTGCCGCCTGCGGTCCTCGCTCACGCACGTCCGAGTGCGCTCGCTGCGGTCCTCGGCGGCGCCTTGCCATCCTCGCCCCACCGCGACGAACGCAGTCGCGTCCAGGCCCGTACCGTTTCTCGCCGCCGCCTTGCCAGCCTCGCCCATCCGCGACGAACGCAGTCGCTCAGGGAGAACCGGTAAGGACGACGACGTCGGTGGCCTGCGACTTGCCCTTCAGTTGCAGCGAACGACGCGGTAGATCATCTGGCAGGCCGGCGGCGGCCGCGGCCGCAGTCGTGACCAGGACCTCGCCGGCCGCAGCCACCGACGACAGGCGGGCGGTCACGTTCACGACATCGCCCATGGCGGTCATCTCGGTGTCGGAGCCCTCGCCGATCGAGCCGACGTAGGCCACCCCGGTATTGACGCCGATCCCGATCGGGACCCAGGGCCCGGACGATGTCCCGAAACCGGTCGCCGTGAGGAGCGTTCGAGCAGCATCGATGGCCCGGGCCGCGTGTTGCGGCGAGGCCATCGCGGGAACGAAGATCCCGATGATCTCGTCACCGACGAACTTGTCGACGATGCCGTCGTGATCGACGAGAACGTCGGTCGCCGTGTCGAGGAAACGACCCATCAGGCGGTTGAACTCGCGCGGTGACATGCTCTCCGCCAGGGTTGTCGATCCGCGAACATCGGCGAACAGGAGCGAGCACTCGACCTCGGCCCCGCCATGGTTGCTGCTGAGCATCCGGAAGCAGCCGGTGCAGTACTTCGGGTTCTTGGTCCACCTGGCGTGGCCGAAGAACCTCATGACGAGTCCGCCAGGCCCGGAGAACGGCGACGCGCACAGCTTGCACCGCGGCGAGCTCGGTATCCGGGCGTGCAACCGACGGCTCCGCAGGAACGGCGCCTGGTCCACGAGCAGGCTGCGCCACCGTTCGTCGGACGGCGGGGAGCCATCTGCTGACGGTGTGGCAATCAGTGGCGGTTCCGCACTCGGCATCGCGACGATCCTACGCCTGAGCCGGCGCCCGGCGGTCGACCTTGGCAAGGTCCCGGAAGATGTTCCGTGAGCGCGAGCGTCGCTGCCCCCGTAGCATCGGAGCGGTGAATCCGAGCCCACGGACCGAACGCTCCTATCGGGCCCTGCTCGCGGTGCCCGGGCTGCCCCGGATCCTCGTCTCGATGCAGCTCAGCCGGATCGCCCAGTCGATGGTCGGCGTGACGCTCGTCCTGTTCACCCTCGCCGAGTACCACTCGCCGGCGCTGACCGGGGTCGTCACGTTCGTCAGCGTGTTCCCGGGCCTGCTCGTCGCCCCGATCGCCGGTGCCCTCCTCGATCGCCACGGCCGGACGCGCTTCGTCATCCTCGACTACGCGGTCGCCCTGCTCGCCCTGTCGCTGATCGGCGGCCTCGCGCTCGCCCACGCCCTGCCCGTCCCGATCCTGCTCGCGATCACGGTCGTCAGCTCGCTGACCGCGATCCTCTCGAACAGCGGTCTCCGGAGCCTGTTCCCGATCCTCGTCCCGGAGCGGCTCTGGGAGCGGGTCAACGCGATCGACTCGAACGGCTACCTGATCGCGACGATCCTCGGCCCGCCGATCGCCGCGGCGCTCGTGTCGGTCGTCGGCGGGGCGACCACGCTGATCCTGATCGGGATCCTGTACGGCGCGGCGACGGTGGCGATGATCGGCGCCCCGGACCCGATGACCGAGACCGCCGGCTCGGCAAAGCTGCTCGTCGCCGCGTGGGAGGGCCTCCGCTACACGATCGGGAACTCGACCCTGCGCGGGCTCGCCGTGTCGATCTCGCTCCTCAACCTGTCGGGCGGGATGATCACGATCGTCGTGCCCCTGATCGTGCTCGACCGGCTCCATGCACCCGAGGTGGTCGTCGGTCTCGTGTTCGCCGGATCCGGCGTGGCGGGGATGGTGGCGGCCCTGATCACGGGTCGGATGGACAGCCGCGGCCGCGAGTGGGACCTGCTCGTCCTGCCGATGGCCGGGCTCGTCGTGGCCGACCTGCTCCTCCTCGTGGCGGCGGGCGCGACCACGGCGGCGGTCGGGATCGCCTTCCTGGCCGCTGGCCTCGCGATCGGCGGCCTGCTCAACGGCCCGATGGACATCGGGCTCTTCACGATCCGCCAGCGCCGGACGGATCCGGCGTGGATGGGCCGGGCCTTCGCGGTGTCGATGGGCTTCAACTTCATCGGCTACCCGATCGGCGCGGCGCTGGCCGGCGCGATCGCCTCGACCTCGATCGAGGCCGCGATCCTCGTCGGCGCGTTCGCCTGCGTGCTCGGCGTCGTCGCCGCGGCGGTCCTGATCCCGCGCCACGTGGCGGGCTCCGCGGTTCGGCCGTCGCGGCCGCCCGGCTGACGGTCAGCCCGAGTCCGTCAGCCGATACGCGCCGCCGGGTCGTCAGCTCCCGGCCGGCACCACCGTGACGTTGCTTGCCGGACCGAGCGTCCGGCCGGGCGCGCCGCTGGCGTTTGGTCCGCCGCCCTGGCCGCCGTTGCCGTTTCCGAAGGCGCCGCGACCGCCTTGGAGCTGGACGATCACCGTGCTTCCCGAGGTCACGGCGGCCGCGGTCGCCGGGGTCCGCGTCGCGTACGTCGTGCTGGCGTTCAGCGGGATCGTCACCGACTGGCCGCCGGCGGTCTGGATGGTGATCGAATCGGCGCTCACCGCCGTCACCGTGCCCTGGATCGAGATGCCGCCCGCGCCGAACCCGCCGTTGAACGCCCCGGGTGCGCCGCTGGCGTTCGGCCCGCCGCCGCCCGGGAAGCCCTGGCCGTTGGCCCCGAAGCCGGTGCGACCGGTCGCGGTCGCCGCCGGAGCCGTCGCCCGGCCCACCGCGAAGGCCACGCCGCCGACGGCGACGACGAGCGCGACGGCGAGGATCGCGTTGACGAACATCCCGCTGCCGCCCCGTCGTCTGACGGGCGCCGCCGGAACCGGGGCCGAGGCGACGGAAGGCACGGCGGTCTGGTCGAAGGGATCCGGGCGCGGGCTCGGACCGACCGGGGCCGCCCAGGCGGCAGTCGCGTCATCGGGTCCAGGGAGCGGCCGGAGCGGATCGTCGGAACGGGAGTCGATGGTCATGCTGGTTCTCCTACTCGTAGCGCAGGGCGCTGATCGGATCGAGTCGCGCGGCCATCCGGGCCGGCCACACGCCGAACACCACCCCGACGGCCAGGCTGAACAGGACGGCCGCCGCGACCGTCGCCGGGTTGAACTGGAAGCCCCAACCGGCGAGCTGGCCGATCAGGGCGGAGACGGCGAGGCCGAGCACGATCCCGATCAGGCCGCCGAGCAGCGACAGGGTCAGGGCCTCGATGAGGAACTGGGCGAGGATGTCGCGACCGCGCGCCCCGACGGCCTTGCGGATGCCGATCTCGCGGGTCCGCTCCCGGACCGAGACCAGCATGATGTTCATGATCCCGATCCCGCCGACGACAAGCGAGATCGAGGCGATCCCGCCCAGCAGAAGGGTGAGGGTCGCGCTGATCGACGACGCGGCGTCGAGGAGCTGGGTCTGGTTGAAGACCTGGAAGTCGGCCGCTGCGGTCGCGGCAAGCTCGTGGCGATCGCGGAGCAGGGCGGTGATCGCGTTCGTCGCCTCGGTCATCTGGTCCGCGCTGGCGACGCTCACGCCGATCGTCCGGATCGAGTCGCCGGCCACGAAGTACTTGCTCACCGCGGCCAGCGGAACGAGGACCTGGTCGTCGGGGTTCTGGAACCCCGACCCACCCTTCGGCTGGAGGATCCCGATCACGGTGAAGGGGAGACCGCCGACCTGGATCGTCGATCCGATCGATGACGCGTCGAGGCCGAGATCGGATGCCGTCGTCGCGCCGAGCACGGCGACCCGGAGCCCGCGATCGGTGAGCGCATCGGTCAGGAACGAGCCCTGCCAGACGTCGTACGCCCGGACCTGGGCGTAGGCCGCACTCGTGCCGATCACCGAGGTCGTGGTCGTCTTCGTCCCGGCCACGATCGAGGTCGACGTCTGGAGCTCCGGGGCGACGGCGGCGATCCCGTCGACCCTCGCGATCGCGGCCGCATCCTCGAGGGTCAGCGGCGACGTCGACGTACGACCGGTCGGGCTGATCGTCAGGAGATTCGTGCCGAGGCCGGCCAGCCGGGAGGTGATGTTGGCCGTCGTGCCCTGGCCGACCCCGACGAGCGCGACGACCGACGCGACGCCGATCACGACGCCGAGCATCGTCAGGGCGGCCCGCAACCGGCTCGTCCGCAGCCGGGAGAGCGCGAGGCGGAGGAGCTCGAAGGCGTTCACGCCGCGATCATCCCGTCGCGGATGTGGATCTGGCGCTCGGCGGCCGCGGCCACCTCGACGTCGTGGGTGATGAGCACGATCGTCCGGCCCGCGGCGTGGAGCTCGCGGAGCACGGCCAGGACGTCCCGGCCGGCGGCGCTGTCGAGGTTGCCCGTCGGCTCGTCGGCGAGGATGAGCGCCGGGTCGGTGACGATCGCGCGGGCCACCGCGACCCGCTGCTGCTGGCCTCCGGAGAGCTCGGTCGGCTCGTGATCGAGGCGGTCGCCGAGGCCGAGACGCTCGAGGGCCGCCGTCGCCCGGGCCACTCGCTCGCGCCGCCCGACGCCCTGGTAGAGCAGGGGGGTCGCGACGTTGTCGAGGGCCGAGGTCCGCGGCAGGAGGTTGTACGACTGGAAGACGAAGCCGATCGTCCGGCTCCGCAGCCGGGCGAGCCCGTCGTCGCCAAGCTCCGCGACCGGCGTTCCGGCCAGGCGGTAGATCCCGGCGGTCGGTCGGTCGAGGCAGCCGATGATGTTCATCATCGTGCTCTTGCCGGACCCGGACGGGCCGACGATCGCGACGAACTCGCCATCGCCGACGGCGATGGAGACATCGCGCAGCGCATCGACCCGGACGCGCTCCATCGCGTAGGTCCGGCTGATCCTGTCGAGGCTGACGATCGGGGTCGCCACCTCAGTTGCCCGGACCGCGGAAGCCACCGCCCCCGCCACCCGGAACGACGAACGTGCCGCCGCCCCCACCGCCTGTGCCGGTCGTGGTCCGCTGCGTGCTGCTCGTCCCGGTCACGACCACATCGCCGGCGCTCAGTCCGCTCTTGATCTCGACGAGCGAGCTCGTGATCAGGCCCACGGTCACCGGCTTCGACTCGGGCGTTCCGGTGGCCGACATGACGAGGACCGTGTAGTTGCCTTCGCTGCCGCGGAGCGCCGCCGCGGGCACGGCCAGCACGCCGCTCGCCGATGCGGTCGTGATCGTCACGTCGGCGGTCATGCCGGCGCGAAGCGTGGCGGGCGGCTGCTTCAGGGCCACGGTCACCGCGTACGAGACGACGCCCGACGAGCCGGACGCGGTCGTGGCGGTCGGAGCGATCGCGACGACCGTGCCGTCGAGGTCGGCGCCGATCGCGGAGACGCTCACGGTGGCCGGCTGCTGGAGACGCATCGACGCGACGTCGGTCTCGACGACTTCGGCGGTGACCTCGTAGGCGGTCGAGTCGAGCGTCACCGCGACACCCGAGGGGGCGGCGGATCCGGCGACGATGTTGACCGCCGTGACGATCCCGTCGGCCGGGGCGACGAGCTTGTTGCGGGTTGCCTCCGCCTTGAGGTCGACGAGCTTCGTGTGGGCGGCGGCGACGCCGTTCCTCGCGTTCAACAGTGAGCTCCGCGTCTGGCGGATCGCCGAGGTCGTGGTGGCCGCGTCGTACGCGTCCTGGGCCTGGAGCCGCTGGAGCTCGGCTGCGGTCCAGTCGTTCGTCGCGGCGGTGATGTCGGCGGCGAGCGCGGCGTTCGACGCGGTCGCCAGGACCTGGCCCTTCCTGACGATGTCACCGACCTTCGCGGTCACCGTGCGGGCCGTCCAGGTTCCGTCGGTGGCCGGGCTGGATGCGTCCGCGCCGGTGGCCGTGGTCGGCGCGACGCCGAAGGCCAGGTTCCAGCTCGTCGACGAGGCGATCGAGCCGGTCGCGGCGACGTCGTCGCTGACGTCGGCGATCGCCGCGGTCCCGGTGAGGAACGTTGTCGCCGCGGCGGCGTTCCGGGGCAGGCCGCCGAGCGTGACGAAGACCGCAGCTCCTCCGACCGCCAGGAGGAGCACGATCGCAACAAGCTTCAACTTCATCTGGACGCCCACTCAGCGAGGCGCTCCACGACCGGCGCCCGACTGCCGAACGGTCGGCCGGGCAGGTGAGAAGCCGCTGAGAGTGGTCTGCTCTTCGGCGCGACGTGCGCGCGGGTGTGCCGCGCGCGGGTGTGCGCGCCTGGGCGGGCCCCGGGATCAGGCTCCGCCGGCCGCCTTGTCGTGGGCCCGCCGGTACTCCTCGCGGAGGAGGTCGACGAGGGCGTTTGCTTCGGCGGCCTCGGCCGAACCGGGCTCCGCTGCGATTGCCCGCCGCTCGGCCTCGCGCCAGTCGGCGAGGACGGCCTGGATCGGACGGACCGTGTCGTCGATCGAGGCGTCGGGAGCGCGGGGCGCGTCGGCGGCGACCTGGGCGTTGATCGTCCGGGTCAGGTCGTGCTGGCGGACCGTGCCGTTGAGGACGCGCCGCGCGATGACCTCGATCCGCTCGGCCAGCTCGACGAGGCGCGGATCGCCGGGTTCGAGCGAGCGCTTCTCCTCTTCGATCGTGACGAGGACGTCCAGATCGCGGAGCAGCGTGTCGGATGTCTCGCGGAGCGCGTCTCCCGTGTCCACCGCGTCCCTCAGGTAGCCCCGATGACCGGATCGGCCGGCGACCGGTCCAGTGCGAGCATACCGGTGCCCGGCGGTTCGGTCGAACGCTCCCATGGATCCGATCAACGCTCGCCGGCCAGATAGGCGTGCCAGAGCAGCCGGGCCGCGACGGCGCGCCAGGGACGCCAGGCCTCGGCGATGTGCCGTTGGGCGGCCGCGTCCGGGATCGTTTCGAGGCCTTTCGCCCGGCGCATCGACGTCGCCAGGGCGAGGTCGCCAGCGGGCCAGATGTCGGGCCGGCCGAGGGCCATCAGGAGATAGATGTCGGCCGTCCATCGCCCGATGCCGAGCAGGGCGACGAGCTGGGCACGGGCGTCGTCGTCGGTCGCGGCCGCCACCGCGATCGGGTCGAACCGGCCGTCGATCGTTGCCTCGGCAAGCGCAACGACGTAGCGGGCCTTCTGGCGGGTAAGCCCCGCTGCCCGGGCGCCGGCATTCCCGAGGCTGGCGATCGCGCCGGGATCGAGCGCGCCAGCCGCGCGCTCCAGGCGCTCAAGGGCGGCCGCGCCCGAGCGGAGGGAGACCTGCTGCTCCAGGATGATCGCGACCAGCGTCGCGAACCCGGGCGTCCGGTCCCACAGGGGCGGCGGCCCGAGGCGAGCGAGGATGCCGCCGAGATCCGGATCGCGCCGAGCGAGGATCGCCGCGGCGTCGTGGAGCCGGGTGAGGTCGAGCGGCGGGTCGGGCATCTCGGGACGGTAACCCGGAATCGTGGGTCGCAGTTGCAGTCCGGCGGGTGCCGCTCGCCCCGGGTCTGTGGGCCGCCGTACCCACCCCACGGGTATTTCCAGGGCCTCCGGTCGCGAAGCCGCCCAGCCACCGGCCGGCAGCCTCCAGTGGACGCTCGAATACCCGCCCGGCGGGTAGCGCCGGCGGCACCGCCCTCGGTACTGGATCCGCGCCCGATTTCTTGCGCGCAGGCGAGCGTCGCCTACGGGTCGGGCACCGATCCCGCGCCGACACGGTCGTCACGCACGCACGGCGTCCGGACCCTCGGTTCGCCAGGCGAGGCTCGCCTGACCGCAGGAGATTCGCCCCACCAGGCGCCGCTCGTAGGCGAGGCTCGCCTGACCGCAAGAAATCGCGAGGCCCGGCCCGGCCGCCGGAGCGCCGCGCTTTCATGCCGCTCTCATGCGCCGCCGCGAGCCTTCGGCCCCAACGGTCCGGTCCAACCAGGGAGGCGGCCTCAGACCACGCAGCCTGTCGCCCGTGCCCACGGGTGCGGAGACACACGTGAGCGATCCGTTTCGCAGCGAGCCGGCCATGGCGCCTGGCCCGGCCCCGACGGCGCCCGGCCCGGCCCCGACGCCGCCCGCTCGACCCCGGGCGACGCACGACGGCGGCGCCGGCCTCGACAGCGCCAGCGGCGCCATCGACCCGATCGATGCCCGGCGCACCGCCGAGGCCGTCCTCTACGAGATCCGGCGAGTGATCGTCGGCCAGGACGCGATGCTCGAGCGAGTGCTCGT
>DATNBW010000117.1:0-17151 GCA_035607275.1 Verrucomicrobiia bacterium
GAACAGGTCCATGCCGACGGCGTACGACCCGGTGAACACGATCCCGTCGATGCCCGGGTTCTCGCGGAGCTCTGCGCCGACGGTCTCGCCCGGGCCCATGACGAGGTTGATCACGCCGTCCGGGACACCGGCGTCGCGATACGCCTCGACGAGCTTGACGCCCGAGATCGGCGCGGCCGAGCTCGGCTTGAAGACGACCGTGTTGCCGGCCAGCATCGCGGCAGCCGACGGACCGCACGAGAGGGCCATCGGGAAGTTGAACGGGCTGATGACCGCGAACACGCCGTGCGGCCGGAGGATCGACTTCGTGTGGACGGCCGCGTCGCCGAGGCTGTCCATCGGGTGCTCGTAGAAGCGGTTGTCCTCGGCCGTCTTCGCGTAGTAGCGGATGAGGTCGGCCGCCTCCTCGACCTCGCCGAGCGCCTCGATCCGGGTCTTTCCGACCTCGATCGCCATCAAGCCGCCGTAGACCATCTGGCGCTGACTGATCAGCTCGGCGGCGTGCTTGAGGATCTCGAGCCGCTTCTCCCAGCCGAGCGCGAACCACGCCGGCTGCGCCTTGCGGGCGGCGGCGACCGCATCCTTGACGTCCTGGCGCGTGCCCGTGGCGAAGTGACCGAGGACGATGTCGCGGTCGATCGGGCTGCGGACGATGAACTCGCCGTCGCCGACCCGCTCGCTGCCGGCGACGAAGTTGCGATGATGGCCGTCGAGGAGCGTCTTGGCCTCGGCCAGACCGGCCTCGTACTCGCGGTGGAGCTGCTCGTTGTCGGCGCGGAGGGTGGCGTAGGTGATCTTGAGACGCGGCTGCGACTCGGTCGTCATCGGTCGGGAACCTCGGGAGCGGATGGGCCTCGGAACGTTGCGGCCAGTCTAGCGCGGGCCGTGCCACCGACCCATCCGGGACCGGCCGTTGGTCCCTCGGGCGGACCGTGACTGTTCGGTGGGTTGCCGTGGCGCGCGACACCGGGGCATCCTGACGCCATGACCCGATCCATCCGCGCTCGTCTCGGCGCCGGCCTGCTCGGCCTGGCCCTCCTGGTCCCTCTCGCCGCCGCCGCTCCCGCTCACGCGGCCGCCGCCGACTTCCCAAGCGGCTACTCGGCCTACCACACGTACGCCGAGATGGTCGCCGACATCAACGCGACCGTCGCCGCCCACCCGACGATCGCCCGGAAGGTGGCGATCGGCCACAGCTACCAGGGCCGGACGATCTGGGCGGTGAAGATCAGCGACAACGTCGCGGTCGACGAGAACGAGCCCGAGGTCCTCTTCGACGGCCTGACCCATTCCGACGAGCACATGGGTCTCGAGATGACGCTCCACATCATGCATTGGCTGACCGACGGCTACAGCCAGTACACGCGGATCCGGAACATCGTCAACAACCGCGAGATCTGGATCATCCTCGCGGTCAACCCGGACGGCGCGGAGTTCGACATCTCCGGCGGCAGGTTCCACTTCTGGCGCAAGAACCGCCAGCCGAACAGCGGGACGACCGCGATCGGCACGGACCTCAACCGGAACTTCGGCTACCGCTGGGGCGGCGGCGGACGGACATCGACGAACCCCTTCGCGATCACGTATCGCGGGCCGTACGCGTTCTCGGCGCCCGAGACCCGCAATGTCCGCGACTTCCTCGCGAGTCGGTTCGTCAACGGTCGCCAGCAGATCCGGGCGGCGATCACGTTCCACGAGGCAGGCCGGCTGGTGATGTGGCCGTACGGCTACACGCTGACGAACATCCCGGGCGACATGACCGTCGACGACCACAACGCCCTGGTCGCGATCGGCAAGCACATGGCGGCGACCAACGGCTACCGGCCCGAGCAGGCGAGCGATCTGTACATCACGTCGGGAACGACGCGCGACTACGAGTACGGGATGTACCGGATCTTCGCCTACACGTTCGAGCTTTCCGTGGTCGACTACCCGAAGCCCTCGATGATCGCGCCCGAGACCGGTCGGAACCGCGAGGCCGTCCTGTGGCTGATCGAGCGGGCCGCCTGCCCGCTGGCCGTCCTCGGCGCGACGACGCGGATCGCCCGGTGCGGGGCCTTCGACGACGATCTCGAGGTCGCCCGCAGCTGGAAGGTCAACGCGGACGGGACCGACACGGCGACCTCCGGTCTGTGGCTGCGCGGCGCCCCCCAGCCGACCTCGACGGCCGCCGGCCGGAAGCAGGTGGGCTCCGTGACCTCGGGGCGCTACGCGTTCTCGACCGGCCCGGCCGCCGGCGCGACGGCGAACGCCAACGATGTGGATGGCGGAGTGACATCGGTCACCTCGCCGCCGATCGACCTGCCCGTGACCCTCGGCCAGAAGCTCCAGTTCCGCTACAGCTTCGCCCATGACGCGACCGCCACGTCGGCCGACCAGTTCCGGGTCGAGGTCCTCGATGTCGGCGCCGCGACGGCAACCGATGTCCTCGTCGCGCACGGCGCTCCCGTCGAGCGGAATGCGCTCTGGAAATGGGCCTCGATCGATCTGTCCGGCTTCGCCGGCCGGACCATCCGGTTGCGGTTCTCGGCGACGGATGTGGACACCAACGGGATCGTCGAGGCCGCCTTCGACGACGTCCGGGTGACGCAGCCGCAGTAATCCGCGCCGCGGCGGGCGCGGCGGCGCGGCGGGCGAGCGGCGCCGAGGGCCGCCGCGACGTCGCGCCGTCCAAAAGCGCGCGCCGGCAGACACATCCGTCTCCAGGCCGAGGGCGATGTCGGACGCCGAAATCGGAGGGGCCGGCGCGGGCGAGAGGTGGATTCCCACGGCGTTCGATTCCGGACGCCTTCCGGCCCGGGCCCGGCCGGTCCACCTGGCCCCGGCGGCCCGGCGGCCCGGAACCACGGCTATCCTCAACGACACGCCGCGGGCCGGCGGCCGGCGCACGGCGGAGCGCGGAAGCGGAGGGCAGCCATGGGACTCCTGGACGGGAAGACGGCGCTCATCTTCGGGGTCGCCAACGACCATTCGATCGCGTGGGGGATCGCCCAGGCGCTCCACGACGCCGGTGCCGAAGTCGGCTTCTCGTCGATCGAATCGCTGATCGAGAAGCGGGTCAAGCCGCTCGCGGACTCGATCGGGTCGACCTTCGTCGAGCCGTGCGACGTCCAGAAGGACGAGGACATCGAGCGCGTCTTCGCCCGGTGGAGCGAGACCCACGACGGCCTCGACATCCTCGTCCACGCCCTCGCCTTCGCCAAGCGCGAGGACCTGACCGGCCGCTTCGTGGACACGTCGCGCGACGGCTTCGCGCTCGCCCACGACGTCTCCGCCTACTCGCTCGTCGCCATCACGCGGGCCGCCCTCCCCCAGCTCCGGCGCGGCTCGTCCGTCCTGACCCTGACCTACTACGGGGCCGAGAAGGTCGTCGCCAACTACAACGTCATGGGCGTCGCGAAGGCGGCCCTCGAGGCGTCCGTCCGCTATCTCGCCGCGGACCTCGGGCCGCAGGGGATCCGGGTGAATGCGATCAGCGCCGGTCCGATCCGGACCCTGGCGGCCGCCGGGATCGGCGGCTTCAAGGACATGTACCGCGGGTTCGTCGAGATCGCGCCGCTCCGGGCGAACATCACGCCCGAGGACGTCGGGAAGACGGCCCTGTACCTCGCCTCGGACCTGTCGTCGGCGGTGACCGGCGAGGTGATCTACGTCGACGGCGGGTTCAGCGTCATGGGCGTTCCGAGCGGCGACTGAGGGGCGCCGCCGCTCTCGCGGCGCAGCCGGGCACCTCCGGCGGCGCTGCCGGGCCTCGCTGGCGCAGCCGAACGGCTGGTTCCTTCGGCCGCGGCGAGCATGACGTCCGGTTCCTAGGAACCGGTGTCGACTCCGCGCACCGTTGATTCGTGAAGCCCTCGGCCCGGACCAGATGATCGATACCGGCCCGGGCCGCAATCGGACGGTCGCGGCCGGCGCTCCCGGCGACGGCCGCGGCCGATCCTCCGACGGCCATGGACAGATCTCGGCGCTGATCGCGGACCTGGTCCCCGGCGATTCGGCCGAGACGACCGCCCGACGGATCAGCGAGCGCGTCCTGAGCGTCGACGGGGTCGACTTCGCCGCCGTCGCCATGTTCCAGGGCGCGGACGGGATCCGGTCACTGGCCGCCGTCGGTCACGATGGGATCGACATTCCCGAGGCAAACTCATCGAACTCCGCCGTCGATCCGCGTCGTCGCGCCCGGATCCGCCGCCTCCGCGAACGGGCCCAGAAAGGTGCGTGGATCGAGACCCGACCACCGACCGACGGCTCCCTGATGGCGTCGGCCTTCGCGCGGCTGGGCATCCGCACGCTGGCGATGGCCCCGATCGACCTCGACGGCAATGTGATCGGCTTCATCCAGGTCGGCTCGTGCGACCGTGGCTCCGTCCCGTCCCTGACGGCGCTCCTGCCGACGCTCCTCTCGCTCGGCCAGCTGGCGTCGCTCCTGCTCGCTCCGCAGCTGGGGCTCCGCGCCGAGCTCGACGACCGGCGCGCGGCCATCATCCGCATGATCGAACGGCGGGCGTTCCGCTCGGTGTATCAGCCGATCGTCATGATGCCGACCGGGCGGATCGTCGGATTCGAGGCCCTGACCCGGTTTGCGGACCGGAGCCGTCCCGAGCTGACCTTCGCCGCAGCCGCGCGGGTCGGCCTGGGCATCGACCTCGAGGTCGCCACGATCACTGCGGCGATCGCCGAAGCCGCCGCCCTTCCGCGCGACGCATGGCTCGATCTCAACGTCTCGCCGGAGCTGCTCGAGGACACGTCCCGGCTCTCGTACCTGCTCTGGAAGGCGGCGCCGCGCCCGATCGTCCTCGAGGTGACCGAGCACGAAGCCATCGAGGACTACGGGCGCCTCCGCCAGCGGGTCGCCGACCTCGGGATCCCGGTTCGTCTCGCCGTCGACGACGCGGGAGCCGGTTTCGCCTCGCTCCGCCACGTCCTCGAGCTGCGTCCGGCGATCATCAAGCTCGATCGATCCCTGGTTGCCGAGATCGACGTCGATCCGGTCCGTCAGGGGCTGGTCGTCGGGCTGCGCCACTTCGCCGCTGCCGCCGGTTCGACCGTCCTTGCCGAGGGCATCGAGACGATCGCCCAGCGGGACGCCCTGCTGAATCTCGGCGTCGAGCTGGGACAGGGCTATCTGCTCGGCCGCCCGGCGCCGGTGACGACCGTCCTGCGCCGGCGCGCCGATCACGCCGATCCGCCGGTGATCGCGCGGGAGACCGGCGGGACGACCCCGCCCGAGCTCGTTCATCGCGTCGGGGCAATCCTCTGGGAGGCCGACGGGACCGAGGAGCGCATGACGTTCGTGTCGGAGGGATCGACCGCCCTGACGGGGCACCCGGCGGCCCGCTGGCTGATGGAGCCCCGGTTCTGGGAGGACCACCTCCACGCCGACGACCGGCCCGCGGTCCTGGCCGCGATGAGCACGGCGATCGGCTCCGAGGAGCACGTCTCGCTCCAGTACCGGTTCCGGCTCGCGGACGGAAGCTACCGCTGGTTCGAGGACGTCGTCGAGGTCCTGCCGGGGACGGCCGGCCACGTCCGGCTCGTCGGGGTGATGATCGACGTGACGGAGCGCCGCCATCTGCAGGAGCAGCTCGCCCATCGCGTCAGCCACGATCCGCTGACCGGCCTGCTGAACCGCGAGGGCCTGCACGAGATCGTCTCCAACGCGGTCTCCGCGCCCTCCGGAGGCGTCGCCGCGATCCTCTTTCTCGACATCGATCGCTTCAAGCTCGTCAACGACAGCCTCGGTCACGGGATCGGCGACGACCTGCTTCGCCTGATCGCGGGGCGCCTGAAGGAGGCCGTGCGGGAGTCCGATGCGGTCGCCCGGGTCGGCGGTGACGAGTTCGTCGTCTTCGCGACCTGCCAGGACGCGCCCGACATCGTGGCCCTCGGACGCCGGCTGGTCGACGCGCTGGCGGCGCCGTACGAGGTCGGTGGGCGAATCCTGTCGCATCCGGCGAGCGTCGGGATCGCCTACCTGGCGCCCGGTGAGGTCCCCGATCACGCGATCCGGGAAGCGGACATCGCCATGTACGCCGCCAAGCAGGCGGGCGGGAACCGGCCCGTCGTCTACGAACCCGCGATGCTCGACGCCGCGCTTGCCAGGTTGGACCGGGTCGATCCCCGGGTGGCGGCCCGGGTCAACTGAGGCCTGGCGCCTTGCCGGAGCGGGTCCTACGCCCCGGTGAAGTCCTTCACCCTCGACGCGTGATAGACGGGCATCGGCTCGGTGGTCAGGCGCGACGCGTCGTCGGCGGCGTCGTCGAGATCGATCCAGGTGGCATGGGCGCGGTTGACGAGGATCGTCTCGAACGTCTCGATCGTCGGCGCGTCCGCGCGGTCGTAGGTGATCGTCGCGTCGGTCAGCGGGACGAGGATGTCGCGACCGGCGAGGACGCGCGCCGGATCGCCGGACGCGAGATGCTCGGCCGCCCCGACCGGCACGTGGAGCGACCCGCTGACGACGAACCGGTTCAGCCCGATCCGGGCCCGGTGGAGCTCGGTCCGCCGCCGGCGATTCTCGACGCCGCGCCGGCCGGCCACGAGGACTGCCACGATCGATCCGACGGCCAGCGTCAGGTCGGCCGGCCGCGGCGGAGCGCCCGACGCCAGATCCTCGATGAGCGCGCCGCGGATCACGACGCGGGGCACGGAATTCAGCATGTCGCTGAGGCGATCGTCGGCGAGCGGGATCACGCCCCGGATGCGGCTGTCCGCGGTGAAGGCGATGAAGTCGACGGGCATCGTCGTGGCATCGTGCCGTGCGGCGTACCGCGCGGCAACGGCTCGATGGTCATGGGCCGCCGGGCCGCCGGCCGGCGGGGGGAGCGCCACCGCTCCTACTCCGCTGCCCGAACCTCGTACCTGGCGAGACGCCACGACGCGAGCACCGTCACGAGGATGATGACCGCGAGTGCGAGCAGGAACCCGTTCCCGCCGACCACGGACTGGACGGCACCACGCGGGGCGAGCGCGGCGGCCATGCCGCGGACGTACTCGCGGACGCTGAACAGCTGGGTGCCCTTGAGCGCTCCCGACAGCAGCCCTTCCCACAGCAGCGAGTAGCCGAGCCCGATGACGAGCCCGCGACTCGTCGCCGAGCTCAGGGCCACGAAGATCGCGCTGTAGACGAACGAGCCGATCAGGACCGCGATCGAGAACGCGAACGTCAGCCCGAGCTCGCGGCTGCCGACGCCGCCGACGAGGATGCCGGACAGGATCGTCGCCGGAAAGAGGAGGATCGCGGTCAGGCAGCCGGCAACGATCACCTTCGGGATGACGATTGCCCAGCGCGGGATCGGCTTCGTCAGGATGTGGACGGCCGTCCCGTCGTCGAGCTCGCTGCCGAGCGCCCCCGTCCCGAAGACGAGGGCGACGAGCGGCAGCACGCTCGACACGACGAGGCCCTCGAGCGAGGGCACGAGCGCCCCCGACCGTGAGCCGCCGAGACGGACGAGCAGCCCGAGCAGGACCGGCGCGCCGGCGAGCAGGATCATCAGGATCGTCCGCCGCCGGCCCATCAGCGAGCGCGCCGTGACCGCGGCGATCGTGACCATGACGTCGAGCAGGCTCATCGGCGGGTCACCAGGTACTCGAAGACGCTCTCGAGCGAATCGTCGGTCGGGGCGACCTCGAAGAGCCGGACGCCGGCATCCCGGGCGACCCGGGCCACGATCCTGGTGAAGCCGGAGAACTCCGACACCTGGACGGCGAGCCGGTCGTCGCGCAGCTCGGCGCCGAAGACGGCGGGCTCGGTCAGGAACGCCGAGGCGAGCCGGCGGTCATCCGACGAGCGGACCCGGAACGTGTGCGGCCGATCGGTCATCAGGCGCCGGATCTCGCGGTAGTCGCCGGCCGCGGCAAGCCGGCCGGCGTAGATCACGAGGATCCCGTCGGCGAGCCGCTCGACCTCCTCGAGGATGTGCGAGCTGAACAGGATCGTCCGGCCGGCGGCGGCCATCGATCGGAGGAGGTCCATCATGTGCAGCCGCTGGCGGGGATCCATGCCGTTGAACGGCTCGTCGAGGAGCAGGATCGACGGCTCGTGGACGAGGGCCGCCGCGATCTTGACCCGCTGCCGCATCCCCTTCGAATAGGTCCCGACGGCCCGGTCGGCGACGGCCGCGAGATCGACCGTGCCGATCGCCCGGTCCGTGGCCGCGGCCGGCTCGGGCAGCTCGTGGAGGCGGGCGGCGAGATCGACGAACTGGCGCCCGGTCAGGAATGAGTGCACGGCCTCGCGCTCCGGGACCAACCCGATCTCGCGATAGATCGACGGGTCGCGCCAGGCCGATCGGCCGGCGATCATCACCCGCCCCGACGATGGCCGGAGGAGGCCCGCCAGCATGTGCAGGAGCGTCGACTTGCCCGCCCCGTTCGGCCCGAGGAGACCGGTGATCCCGGCACCGAGGCTGAAGCTGATGTCGTTGACCGCCACGACGTTGCCGTACCAGCGCGAGACGCGATCGAGCACGATCGGCTGCGATGGATCGGCCACGATGGCGGCGGGGCCGGCGACGGCCGCGGCGGGGGCGATCGCGGGCGACGGCGGAGGCGGCGGGGGCGGAGGCGGAGGCGGCAGCTTCGCCGGCGTCGACGGGTTCGGCGGCTCGGGCTCGATCGGTCGAGGGTCGGTCATATCGTGATCCGCGCAAACCGACGCAGGATCAGGCCGACGACGACCGCGACTTCCACGACCGCGGCGACCAGGAACGCCCAGGTCGGGACGCTGATGAAGAAGTACTCCTCGGGGAGCGAGCCGCCGAAGAGGAGGGCGTTCGTCCCGTCGAGGATGGTGTTCGGGCTGATGAGGACGAGGGCCGTCCCGACGGCGCTGGAGCCGATCGAGATGACGATCCCGGCAACGATCCCGGGCAGGACGAAGAGGGCGATGATCCCGGCCGTCGCATAGGCCCGCCGCGGCGTGTACGCCGAGATCGTCATCGACAGCCCGCCGTACAGCGCCGCGATCACGGCCGCCTGGGCGAGGACCGGCGGTATGTTCCCCGCGTTGGCCCGGAAGGAGCCCGCGATGTCGGTCGAGAGGAGGACCCGGCCGACGAACAGGATGAAGACCGGGATGAGGATCAGGACGAGGACGGCGAGCATGAACCCGAGCAATCGGCCGAGGGCGTAGTCGGACCGGCGCAGGGCACGGGCGAAGTACAGGGCGAGCACGCCGTGGCGCTGGTCGCGCCCGAACAGCTCGGGCGCCTGGGCCGCGCAGAACAGGAGGATGATCGCGGTGATCGCGCTGAAGTATTTGTCGAAGCCGATCAGGTCGGTGTCGTCGAGCTGGCGATCGAAGCCGAACCGGGCGGCGATCGTCAGGCCGCCGACGATGATCACGGCCGGCAGGATCGCCATCGCCCCGAAGATGAACGGCGCCGCCTTCGCCCGGCCGCTCCGGCCGATCCCGTACGTCGTCCGGAAGCTGTGCACGAGCAGGGACCGGATCGCGTGGGCGCGCCCGAGCCGGGGCCCCTCGTAGCGCCGATAGCCGAGGTCGTAGATATTGCCGGCGCGGGTGACCGGCGGCAGGGCGCTCATCGGGCGGACGCCGGAGGTCCGTCGTCGGTCGGGCGGGCGGTCGCCGCCGCGGCGACGGCGGCCGCGGCAGGCTGGTCGCGGAACAGGTCCTCGAGCCGATGGCGACGCTGCTCCATCCGGACGAGTGCGAGGCCGAGCTCGACGACCGTGTCGCGGACGATGTCGAAGGGCGCCTCGTCGACCAGGTCGACGAGGATGGCGGGCCCGTCGACGGCCACCCGGAGGCCGCGCGCGGTGAGCCGCTCGACCAGGGCTTCTCGCCCTTCCTCGACCTCGACGGCCAGCGTCCCCGTCCGCTCGGTGAACGAGCCGAGCGGGGCCGATCGGAGCAGCTTGCCGTTCTCGATCGCGACGAGGTGGTCGCAGACCCGCTCGATCTCGCCGAGCAGGTGCGAGGCGACGATCACCGCGATCCCGAACTCCTTGCCGGTCCGGAGGATCAGCTCGAGCATCTCGTCGCGGCCGGCCGGGTCGAGGCCGTTCGTCGGCTCGTCGAGGAGGAGGAGTCGCGGGTCGTGGACGAGCGCCTGGGCGAGCTTGACCCGCTGCTTCATCCCGGTCGAGTAGCCGCCGATCGCCCGGTACCGCTCCTCGTACAGCCCGACGTGGCGGAGGACCTCGGCCGTGCGCTCGCGTGCGGCGGCGCGCGGCAGGCCGGAGATCAGGGCAAGGTGCGAGACGATGTCGGTCGCGGTCATGTCGGGCGGGAGGCAGTCGTGCTCGGGCATGTAGCCGACGAGCTCGCGGATCTCGATCCCGCGGGTGGCCACGGGCAGGTCGAAGATCGTCGCGCTGCCGGCGGTCGGCTCGAGCAGCCCGAGCAGGATCTTCAGGAGCGTGCTCTTCCCCGCGCCGTTCGAGCCGACGAGACCGATGATCCCGGGCTCGATCTCGACCGTGAGGCCGTCGAGTGCCGTGATCCCCCCGGCGTAGCGCTTGGTCAGGCCACTGGTCGCGATCAAGCTCACCGACTCAGGGTACCGTGCCGGCTCCGGCCGGCGGGCGTCGGATCGGCGACAGGGCGTCGCGACCGGCCTGGCCCGGATCGGGACCCGAAGAGTCGGTCGGCCCGGCCGGGTCCCAGGTGGTCGACACGTACCGCTACGCCGGCGCGAGCGAATCCGTCGTCGAGATCGCCACCGGCGGCGGCAAGCCGCATCACGACTCGAATTCGGCTCGGACGGGCACGGCACACCAGCTCGTGGCAGGTTTCCACCTGAACTGAACAGGATCTCGCGTTGGCGGCCTGGCCGGCGATCGAGCGACGGGTCCTCACCCCGGAGGGGCGATCCCTTGAGCGTCGATCGGGCGCTCCAAACGGAGCGGATGGTCGATCATTGGCCCACGAGTCGCCGAGAGGCTTTCGACCCGCCCGCAGGAGCGGATCCTGTTCAGCTGGGACGAAACGCTGCGCTCACGGTGCGTCACGTGGCCCACTGACGGGCGCTGGCGCCGTTGAGGCGGGTCCAGCCCGTGTCAGGCCGGCAGGTAGGCCGACCGGTGGTAGCGCTCGAGGAGCGCGGTGACCGCGACGCGAGCGGCCCGCCACTCCTCCTGGTCGCCGAAGATGTCCGCGTCGGCGCCCCAGCGCTTGATCTGCGACATCGCGGTGACGACCGCGGAGTGCTGGTAGGACCGCTTGTGTCCGCCGTCGATGGCGCCGGTGACGAGGTACCGGCGGACGAGATCGAATGGCGCCTGCCAGCGATCGATCCGGATCAGGTCGCCGGCTCGCAACGACTCGAGATAGTCGTCATCGCCGACGGGGTGGTCGTCGTGATCGGACATGTGCATCACGAGGTCGACCCGATCGCCCGTGCGGCGCAGCGAGGCGATCCGGCCGTCGTCATCGACGGTGACGTAGCAGATCGGACAGGTCGGCAGCGTGGCGTCGGCTCGCGGCTGGGCACCGATCGTCAGCCCGCAGCGGCGGCAGAACGTCACCTTGTCGCCGGCGATCATGCCGCACTGCAGGCAGACGAGCGCGCCGTCGCCGTTGGCCGTCGCGACGGATGCCGACGGACCGCTCGCCGTCGACTTGCCACCGAAAAGCCTCACGCGCCGATCCTCCGGGCATTCATGGCGCCCATCAGGTTCCAGACCATCTCGAGCGCGCGCTGGGCGGCCGCGATCTGATCGGGCTCGAGGAGGAGCAACGGCACCTCGCCGCCGGTCGACCGGACCCTGGCTCGAACGATCCCCATCGACCCAGACTCCTCGAGTCGGACGTCCTGGATCAGGCCGTACGCCCAGAACCGGCCGTCGCGACGCATGTCGGACATGGTCCCGGGACGAGGAAGAACCGTGAGGCCGAGCTGCGTGACGCGCAGCCGCGATCCCTCGACGCCGCCGACCTCGATGAACGGATGGCCTTCGTCGTGGGGGGCATCGGACCCGATGCTCGGTGTTGCAGTCGCCATGTTCGACACCGGACTTCCTTCATCGCCTGCGGAGACACGGGCCACACGGTGTCCGGTGCTTGATGAGCTCACGATGCGGCCGGCGGCGCCGCGCCGCCACCACCCGATCGGCCCGTTGGCCCGATCGCGGCCGCTCCGTGGTCACGCGCATCTCTGCGCCGAATGGATGAGAGACGGGCGGGTTGGCGGGTTACCCGACGATTCGGCCTCTAGAGTCGGTCGGTCTCGAGCTCGGACGATCCGATCCAGCGCTCGGCGCGACGCAGCCAGGCGGCGGCGAGATTCCGCGCGCGGCGGCTGGCCGATCGACGCCGACGCGGGCGCGCGCCGCGGACAAACGGCTGGCCGGGATTGGTCGCCGGGGCCGATCCGAGACTCTCGGTGGCGATCGGTTGCGGGTCAGCGGCGACCGAGCCCATCGCGAGCTCCGTCGCAACGATTGCCCCCTCCCCGGGTTCCGCCGTGATGTCGGCCGCGATCGCGCCGACGACCGGGCTCGCCGAGGCGTCGACGACGGCCTCGCCGGAATCGATCGCCTCGCCGGCGCCGGCGGTCGCTTCGGACAGGGTCACGATCGCCGCACCGGCGCCCGACGCGGTCGCCGACCCACTGACCGCGGCGACGGACGCGGATCCGGCGGCGGCGTTTCGCGAGCGATGCCCCGCGATGTCGACGACGTCGCCCCAGGCGCGGGGCCGGGACGTGGCGGCGCGCCACTCGTCGCCCGCGGTCGGGACGCTGAGCCGCCCGTCGAACAGCTCGTCGAAGGTCGCGCCGTCCACCCGCTCGTGCTCGACGAGGTAGGCGGCGAGCCGGCGCAGCGTCTCGAGATGGGCGACCAGCGTCCGGCACGCCTCGGCGTACGCCTCGTCGAGGATCGAGCGGATGGCCCGGGTCGCGGCCGGCTGGATCTCCGTCGGCAGCAGGTGACCATGGGCCGGGACGAGGAAGGAGAGGGCTCCGCGGCCGGACACGCCGGTCTCCGTCATCTCGGGATCGCGGCCCATGCCCCACTTCGTGACCATCGACGTGGCGATCCGGTTGGCCGCCTCGAAGTCGTTCGCGGCCCCGCCGGTGACTTCGTGGAACAGGAGCTCTTCGGCCGCCCGCCCGCCCATCAGGGCGACGAGCCGGGCCCGGAGGTCGGTCTCGGACGGGAGGTCGTTGTCCTCCTGGCTGCTGACGGTGACCCCGAGCGCATCGCCGTGGGCGAACAGCGAGATCTCCTCGACCCGTCGCTTGTCGCCGTGGACCCGGCCACAGATCGCGTGGCCGACCTCGTGGGCGGCGATGATCGACCGCTCGCGTTCGTCCATCGAACGGCGCCGCGACGTCCCGACGGCGACCTTCAGCCAGCCGGAATGGACGTCCTCGGGCAGGATCTCGTCGCCGCCGCGGCGGGCAGCCATGATCGCGGCCTCGTTGAGCAGGTCGGCCAGCATCGCGCCGGAAAAGCCGTAGGTCTTCCGGGCGGTCTCGTCGAGATCGGTCAGCGCCCCGAGCGGCTTGTTCCGGGCGTGGACGTCGAGGATCGCCCGGCGGCCCTTCACGTCCGGCATGCCGACGTGGATCTTGCGGGTGAAGCGTCCCGGCCGGAGGACGGCCGCGTCGAGGACGTCGAGGCGATTCGTCGCGGCGATGACGATGATGTCGTCGGTCGTCCCGAACCCGTCGAGCTCGACGAGGAGCTGGTTGAGCGTCTGCTCTCGCTCCTCGTGGCTGTTCGGGCCGCCGCGCGACTTGCCGATCGCATCGAACTCGTCGAAGAAGATCACGCCGCGGCCGAGCTTCCGCGCCTGGGCGAAGAGGTCACGCATGCGCCGGGCACCGACCCCGACGTACTTCTCCACGAACTCGGAGCCCGACGCGTGGTGGAACGGCACGCCGGACTCGGCGGCCACGGCCCGGGCGAGCATCGTCTTGCCGGTGCCGGGCGGTCCGTACAGCATGATCCCGCGCGGGATCCGTGCACCGAGGCGGCGGAACTTCTCGGGCGTGCGCAGGAACTCGATCGCCTCGGTCAGCTCGAGCTTGGCCTCGTCGCATCCGGCGACGTCGGCGAGGGAGATCCTGACGACCGCCTGGAGGGTGCCCTCGACGCTGGCCATCTGCTCCGCGGCATCGGGATCGGGCGGCATGATCGTCTGGAACTTCGAGCCGCCGTCGCGACCGGTCGATGGCGACCGGCGCGACATGCGCAGGACGACCGCGATCGTCACGACGAGCAGCAGGAGGGGCACGAGGATCGCCAGCGCGGTCGCGCTCGCGGGCGACGCGGCCGGCGTCGCCGACTGACCGATGGCCTCGGTCGTCAGGAGGTTGCCGTAGCCCAGGGTGGTGAGCGCGGCGATCGCGCTGCCGACGCCGGCGGTCAGCTTGATCGGCACGACGTCGCCCGTCTTCGTCCGGGCCAGCATTCGACCCCCGGGGTTGGTGGCATCGGGCGCGGTCGCGGTGACCGCGTCGACCTCCCCGGCCTCGATGTGGCGGCCGAGATCGGCAAGGGTCCAGCCATCGCGGACGGTGAACGCGGGCGCATCGTTCGTGACGGTCGTCGTCACCGGAGGGGCGCCGCTGATCAGGACGAGCCCGCCGGCTCCGGTCAGTCCGATGACGCTGACGAGGACGGCCCCGGCCACGACCGTCCGCGGGCGGCGTCGGATCACGACGCGGGTGGCGGCGATCCGGCGGCGAGCTGCGGCGGTGAGGCGACGGTAGGTGTTCATGGCATCCGGGGCATCGGACGTGACGGGGTCCCGCTTGATCCGGGAGCCGCCTGATCGTCTCGCGCGGGGCCTCGGACCGGCATCCTCCGAATGGGTGAATTGTGGATGACCGTTGGGTCATGGCTCGTCCGGTGCGGTCGAGACCGGTCGGCGCGGCGCATCCCGCGGCGCCCGTCGGGGCGCGGTTCAACGGCCGGCGCGGAGGACCTCCGCCGGCACCGGATCGCCCCACTCGAGGTCGCGCGCTGTCCGCCAGGCCGCGCCGTCGCGACGGCTCAGCGTCCGGACGTCGATCCGCCCGTCGACGCAGATCCGCAGCTCGACCATCCCCGGTCGCTGGCGCGGCCGGCCGAGCACGACGCGGGCCGCCGGCGTGGCCGCCCGTGTGGCGGAGGCCCGGCCGATCGCGACGTAGCTGAACGGCTCGTCCTCCCAGGAACGAGTCGCGCCCTTCGCCCCGCGCTGGAGCGGGCTCCGATCGAGCCGGGCGAGGAAGTGGCACCACGCGCGCCCGGTCAGCGGGCACGGAGCGTCGCCGGGGCACGGGGCGACGACGTGGCCGCCGGCCGCGATCAGGTCCGTCCGCGCGGCCCGGATGCGCTCGAACCCGTCCGGGCTGCCGGGCTCGACGAGGACGAGGATGTCGCGGGTGGCGGCCCACAGGCGCTCGATGACCGCGGCGACGTTGCCCGGCGGGATCTCGCCCAGGACGTAGGCCGCGGTCACGACGTCCGCCGGCGTCGCGGGCGGTCCGATCTCCAGCCGCCCGACCCGCCAGGTGGCCGCGGCCGGGACGGCGCCGCCCGAGGCCGTGGCGAGTCGCCGACCGAGGTCGATGGCGGCCGGCTCTCGGTCGAGGAGCGACAGGTCGGCCAGGCTCGGCCAGATCGCCGACGCCGCCCAGGCCCCGGCGCCCGTGCCGGCTCCGACATCGAGGAGGCTCGTCGGCCGGAAGCCGGGCAGGCGCTCGGCGGTGGCGGCCAGCGCCCGGGCGATGGCACTGAACGTCGCGGGCATCCGGGCCGCGGCATACGCGGCAGCCGACGCCGCGTCATGGACGTGACCGCTCGGGTCGGTCGGGGGTCGGCCGGATCGGTAGGCCGTCGAGAGCGCCCGGGCCTCGTTCGTCAGCGAGGGACCCGGCCGGATGGTGACCGTCAGGGCCCGCCTCAGCCGGAGCGATTGCTCGGCGATCGCGGCGCGACGCCCCGCGACGGTCCGGTCGAACGTGGGGATGGAGCGGGAGACGGGGTTCGAACCCGCGACATGCAGCTTGGAAGGCTGCCGCTCTGCCAACTGAGCTACTCCCGCCCTGATAGGTTCGGAGAATCTGTTGAAACGGCAAGGTTAGACGGTTACGCCGACCTGCCAAGGTTCCCGAAGCCGACGGCGTAATGAGATCCAGACGGGTCAGCCGAGGGACATCGGAGCCTCGACATGGACACGCCCGCAGATCCCGCGACGCCGTTCGAAGAAGTCTACCAGTCGTTCCTGGACGACCTGGCCCTCAGGGATCGCCGGGCGCGCAGGCACTCGGATACGCTCCACGCCTGGCAGCAACCACTCGACTCGGCCGATTACGCATCAGAGCGACGCACCGCTTCAGGCCGCCGTTCGCGTGGAGTCCGCTTCCTCCTGATCCTGACGCTCGATCGTTCTCTTACTGCCAGCCGGAGTGCAGCATGGCCACGCGAGCGGTCAGGATCTGCCCCGTCGTCGCCCTGCGAGTTCTCAGGGTCGAACCTGGATAACCGTCTTCCCCGTGCGTCGCTCGGTCGCGTTGAGGACGGCGACGGCATCATCGAGTGTCGCGACAACGCCAATGTTGGTCCGTAGTCGTCCGTCCCGCACCCGCTGGACGATCTCACCCAATTGGGCACGATCGGCCTCGACAACGAAGTCAATCGCGAGGCCGTCTGCGGGCCTCGCCTCGGCCGGTCCCGTAACCGTCACCAGCCTTCCGCCGGGCCGGATCAACCCTGCGGACCGCTTCTGGATCTCTCCGCCGATGACATCGAATACCAGATGGACGCCACCGACATCGTCCAGATCGTCGTGCTCGAGGTCCATGAACTCGTGCGCGCCGAAGTCGAGCGCCTTCTGGCGGTCAGCGGCACGTCCGGTGCCGATGACGTAGGCGCCGGCCTCTCGGGCGAGTTGGGTCACCATCGTCCCGACGGCCCCGGCCGCGCCGTGCGCGAGGACGCGCTGCCCCGCCTGAAGGTGGCCGTGCTGGAACAGGCCCTGCCACGCGGTCAGGCCCGAGATCGGCAGGCTCGCGCCGACCGTGAAGTCGACGTCACCCGGCAACGGTGCGAGGTTGCGTGCCTCGATCGCCACGTACTCAGCCAGGGTCCCGTCACGATGCCAGTCTGCGAGGCCGAACACCCGCTGCCCCACCGCCAAGCCCGTCGTGCCATAGCCCAGCGAGGCAACTACCCCGGCGAGCTCATGCCCAA
>DATNBW010000128.1:0-14799 GCA_035607275.1 Verrucomicrobiia bacterium
CGGGCGCCGTCGCCGAGCCGCTCGAGCTCGGCGTGTTCCGGCCGCAGCTCGTCCCCGTCAAGCAGCTCGTCGCCGGCGAGGTCGGGTACGTGGCGACCGGCCTGAAGAGCGTCCGCGACGCCCAGGTTGGCGACACGGTCACGACCGTCGCCAACCCTGCTGCCGAGCCGCTGCCCGGCTACCAGCCCGCGAAGAGCCTCGTCTTCGCCGGGATCTACCCGGTGAGCGGCGAGGACTACCCGCTCCTGCGCGAGGCGCTCGAGCGGCTCCACCTGAACGATGCATCGTTCACCTACGAGCCGGAGAGCTCGGTCGCCCTCGGGTTCGGCTTCCGCTGCGGGTTCCTCGGTCTGCTCCACATGGAGATCGTCCAGGAGCGCCTGGAGCGCGAGTTCTCGCTCGACCTGATCGCGTCGGCGCCGTCGGTCGAGTACCACGTCAAGCTGCTGTTCGGCCGCGGCGAGGTCTCGATCGACAACCCGTCGCTCCTGCCGAACCCCTCGGAGATCGAGGTCATCGAGGAGCCGTGGGTCAACCTCAGCGTCGTCACCCCGTCGAACTACATCGGCCCGCTCATGGAGCTGTCGACGAATCGCCGGGGCACGTTCCGGAACATGGAGTACCTCGACCCGACCCGGGTCGTGCTCCACTTCGAGATGCCGCTGGCCGAGCTGATCATCGACTACTTCGACCAGCTCAAGAGCCGCAGCCAGGGCTACGCGTCGATGGACTACGAGGAGCTCGGGTACCGGCCGGCGAACCTCGCCAAGGTCGACATCCTCGTCAACGGCGAGCCGGTCGACGCCCTGTCCCTGATCGTCCACCGCGACAAGGCCCAGTCGGTCGGGCGGAACCTGACCGAACGGCTGAAGCAGCTGATTCCCCGGCAGATGTTCGAGATCCCGATCCAGGCGTCGATCGGAAGCAACGTCATTGCCCGCGAAACGGTGCGGGCAATGCGCAAGAACGTGCTCGCCAAATGCTACGGTGGCGACATCACCCGGAAGCGGAAGCTGCTCGAGAAGCAAAAGGAAGGCAAGCAGCGGATGAAGCGGGTCGGATCGGTCGAGATCCCCCAGGACGCGTTTCTCGCGATGCTTCGCATGGACGAAGGCTAGGTTCGGGTGGAGACCTGGCTTCCGACGATCCGGACGATGATCGCGGTCGGGCTGGCCCTCCTGCTGGTCATGCTCCGCCTCGAGGCGTCGCGGTTCAATGCTGCCGAGTACGACGACCCGATCGACGGACAGGCGCCGTCCTTCCGACGGCGCGCATCCTGGTATGCGATCGGGATCATCCTCGTCGTCGGGATCTTCCTGGTGCACCCCACGCCGCAGAAGGATTTCGCCCTCACGGCGGGCGACCGGTCGAAGGCGTTCGTGTTCGGGTTCCTGTACGCGGCGGTCGGCACGGCGATCGCACTCGGGATCGCCTTCTGGCGCTACCGTCGACTCCGGTTCCCCGACGTCTGGTCGTATCCCGGGGCGCTGCTGAACTCCGTGGTGACCGCGCTCATCGACGAGGTGGCGTTCCGGGGCGCGGTGCTCGGTCTCCTGTTGATGACCAACCTCGAGCCGACCGCCGCGAATGCGATCCAGGCGATCCTGTACGCGCTGACCACGCGGCTCGGTGCGCCGGGACGGAACCGCTGGATGCTGGTGATGGCGATCCTGGTCGGGCTGGCCGGGGGCTGGGTGACCGCGGTCACGGGCGGGATCGCGGCCGCGTTCATCGGCCACGCCGCGACGCGTTTCGCGGTGTTCCTCGTGACGGGGCATGCCGGCCAGTTCCTGCCCCGCGGCCGCGAGGACGAGGAGATCGAGGAGAAGCGGCGACCCCCGAAGGGATGGCGGGTCATCGGCTCGCGGGAGCCCACGTCACGCGATCGGTGAGCGCTCGCGCGCGCCCGTCCGGCCGATCGCCCGGCGCCCGTTTCGCGCTCCCACCGACCAACCCGCCCACCCCCCTTTTCGAATAGCCGAATGTTTCGAGATTCACGGTATTCGGCTATTCGCAATGGCGGCGGGGAGAGGTGTGCGCCGGGCCGGCATCGGGCGATGTCGGTGCAGCGATGACCCTGGAACCGGCCGAGGCACCCGCCGCCCGCCCGCCGGCCGGGCTCTACATCCACATCCCGTTCTGCGTCTCGCTCTGCCCGTACTGCGACTTCGTCGTGGTCGCCGGCGCGGCCGCGCGCGGGCCGACGAACCGGATCGCGGCGTTGGCGGCCGCGCTCGCCACCGAGCTGGACCTCCGCGCCGACGCCCTCGACGCCGCCTTCGGCCCCCCGGGCACGGCCACCCGGCCCCCGCTCGACACGGTCTATCTCGGCGGCGGCACCCCGACCCTCCTTCCGGCGGAGACGGTGGCGGGCCTCCTCGAGCTGGTCCGGCTGCGCTACGGCCTCGCGCCGACCGCCGAGGTCACGATCGAGGCCAATCCCGGTCCCGATGAGCGCGGCGACGCCTCGGCCCTGGCCCGGGCCGGCGTCAACCGGATCTCGTTCGGAGCCCAGAGCCTCGACCCGGGCGAGCTCCGTCGTCTCGGACGCCGCCATCGCCCGGCCGATGTGTCGTCGGCGGTGGCCGGGGCCCGCGACGGCGGAATCGGGTCCATCAACCTCGACCTGCTGTACGACATCCCGGACGGCTCGCTGGCCACCTGGATGGAGACCCTCGATCGCGCCCTCGAGCTGGCGCCCGACCATCTGTCCCTGTATGCGCTGACGCTCGACGACCCCGACGCGGAGGGCCTGACCGGGAGCGACGGCGACCACCTGCCGACGACGCGCGGCGCGCGACGCTGGCGGGACACGGCGATCCCTGCCCAGGACGAGGATCGCGCGGCGGCCCAGTACCACCATGCCGTCCATCGCCTGGCCGAGGATGGCTGGCGCGGGTACGAGATCAGCAACTGGGCACGGCCCGGCCACGAGAGTCGCCACAACCTCGGCTACTGGGAGCGCCGGCCGTACGAGGCCGTCGGACCGGGCGCCCACGCGTTCGACGGGGCAACCCGACGCTGGAACGCGGCCCACCTCGGGCGCTATCTCGCGGCGCTGACCCCAGGCAACGGCGAGCCGGCCAGGCTGCCACCCGGTGGCGCCGAGGACCTCGATGCCGATACCGCGCTCGCCGAATCGATCGTGCTCGGGCTGCGGACCGATCGCGGCCTGCCGCGCTCCGCGGCGATCGCGGCGCCCCTGTCGAACGCGTTCGGGTGGGCCCTGGCCGCCGAGCTGCTGACGATCGACGACGCCGACCGGATCGTCCTCACGACCCGCGGCCGCCTGCTGTCCAACGAACTGTTCGCCCGCCTCGTCTAGGGTTCGCACATGTCGACGCCGCTCCTGCTCGATACGCGCCAGGCCCGAATCGCCCGTCGCCTGCTCGAGACGGTCGGACCGGCCAGCGTCGACGACCTGGCCACCGAGCTCAAGCTGACCGACCGGATGGTCCGATACAACCTCGCCTCGGTCGAGAGCGTTCTCGAGGGGCACGGCCTGCGTCTCGCCCGCCGGCGCGGCGTCGGGATCTGGGTCGAGGGCAGCCCGAACGCGCGCAACGAGCTCCTGATCGTCCTGGATCGTTCGACGGGGCCCGCGGTTCTCGACCCGACGGACCGGCGCGGCCGGATCCTCCTGGCCCTGCTCATCGCCTCGCCGGACCCCGTCCGCTCGGAGGCGCTCGAGGATCGGCTCGGCGTGTCGCGCCCGACGATCCGGCGCGACATGCGCGAGGCGGAGTCGTGGCTCGAGCAGCATCGTCTCCACCTGCGACGGATGCCCGGCCGCGGGATCGCGGTCGTCGGAAGCGAGGTCGACCTGCGCGGCGGGCTGCTCGCCCTCGTCCTCGAGATCGTCCCGCAGCCCGCCCTGGAGCGCGCCCCGCTCGCCGCGTCCGCCCGGGCCCCCGGCCACCCGGCCGAAGCCGCCGTCCCGGCCGATGCCGTCGCCCAGACCGACATCGACGCGTTCCTCGCCGGGCTCGATCTGCCGGTCTTCCGGGCCATCCTCGGCGACGAGCTCCGCGACCTCGACGATCGCGACCCGACGGTGACGACGGCCGCCCTGTACCTCGCGATCGCGGCCCACCGGATCCGCGTGGGCCGTGCCGTTCGCCTCGGGAGCGGGCGGCTGCGGTCCCTGCTCGATCACCCGGCCGCGGCGAGCGCGGCCCGGATCGCGACCGCGGTCGAGGCCGCCGTCGGCGTCCCGCTCGGCCGGACGGACGTGGCCGCGATCACCGAGTCCCTGCTCGGGCTGACCCAGCTCGTCGACGTCGCCGCGCGGCCGGAGGCGGTCGACGTGCGCTACATCGACCGGATCATCGCCGCGGCCGCCGCCCGGATCCATCCCTCGCTCGCGACCGACGAGCAGCTCCGGACGAGCCTGTCGGAGCACGTCCGCCGGCTCCACGTCCGCCTGCGGTTCGGGCTCCCGGTGAGCAACCCGCTCCAGCAGGAGGTCCGCAAGCGCTACCCGGACGTCTACCGCGCCGCCGCCGAGATCCTCGCCGAGGTCGGCCCCGTCGCCGACGCCGAGATGCCCGTCGAGGAGGTCGGCCTCCTGACGATGTACCTGGCGGGCTCGCTCGAGCGCCATCGCCTCCGGCCCAAGGTCCGGGTCACCGTCGTCTGTCCGGCCGGGATGGCGACGGCCTGGATCCTCGTCTCACGTCTCGTCGCCGAGTTCCCCCAGATCGAGGTCATTCGCGTCGTCTCGAAGACCGCGTTCGAGACGGAGCCCGGCGAAGAGCCGGATCTCGTGATCAGCACGATCCCGCTCGACGACTTGCCGGAGCCGACGCCCTCGATCGTCGTCAGCCCGCTCCTCCGCGAGGCGGACGTGCGCCGGCTGGGGCGCGCCCTGGGCGGGATGACCTAGCCGGCGCCCGGTCCGACGCCGCCTCCTGGTGCCTGCATCTGCGCCCGCCGACGAGCGCGCGCGTCACGATTGTCACAAGTCCGCAGCCGACACATTGGCACTTGTTGCGGTCAGGTTGCGCTTCGATGATCGGCCTCTATCCGCAACGGGAGTGGAGGAGACAACGTGCAGGAACGGATCCAACGCTACGGCGGCTACCTCGCCGCAATGGTCCTTCCCAACATCGCGGCGATCCTCGCATGGGGGCTGATCACCGCATTCGTCATCGACACCGGGTGGTGGCCGAACAAGCAGCTCCTGGCCGTCGTCGACCCGATGATCAAGTTCATGATCCCGCTGCTGATCGCCTATACCGGTGGGAAGCTCGTCTACGGCCATCGTGGCGGCGTCGTGGGCGCCGTCGGAACGATGGGCGTCGCCGTCGGAGCCGGCATCCCGATGTTCCTCGGGGCGATGATCGTGGGGCCGCTCGGCGGCTTTCTGATCAAGCTGTTCGACGACCAGTTCGCTGACCGCGTGCGGAGCGGCTTCGAGATGCTCGTCAACAACTTCTCGGCCGGGATCATCGCCGCGATCCTCGCCGTCCTGGGCGTTGCCTACTTCGGGCCGTGGTTCGCGGCCCTGTCGGGCGGGCTCGGCGATTTCGTCAACGGGATCATCACCGCGGGCCTCTTGCCGCTGGCCGACATCCCGATCGAGGTCGCCAAGGTCCTCTTCCTGAACAACGCGATCAACCACGGCGTCCTCGCGCCGCTCGGTGTCGCGGCGGCCGCCGCCAGCCCGGACCATCGCGCGATCCACTTCCTGCTCGAGACGAACCCGGGACCGGGCCTCGGCCTGCTCCTGTCGTTCATGTTCTTCGGGAAGGGGATGGCCAAGCTGTCGGCTCCCGGCGCGATCATCATCCACTTCTTCGGCGGGATCCACGAGATCTACTTCCCGTACGTCCTGTCCCACCCGATCATGATCGTCGCGATGTGGGTCGGCGGGATCGCCGCGGACATCGTCTTCGTGACCTTCAACGCCGGGCTCGTGGCGACACCGTCCCCGGGCAGCATCTTTGCCTACCTCGCGGTGATCCCGCCCGGCCAGCACCTCGGCGTGCTCCTCGGCGTGGCCACCGGCGCGGTCGGCTCGTTCCTCGCGGGCTCCGTGATCCTCAGGCTCTATCCGGTCAAGGAATCCGAGGAAGAGCTGGCGATGGAGACGCCGGCGTCCACGGTCCCGGCCGGCCTGCCGGCCTGACCCTCGTCGGTACCCGGCGCCGCCCGACGGCCCCCGACGTCGGGCGGCGCATCATCTGTGCAGTCACCACATCCGCGTAGTCGCGACATCGCGCATTCGCCACGAATGGAGTCACCGACATGACCGTGCGACAGGCCGAGGACGTCAAGCTGGTGGTCTTCGCCTGCGAAGCGGGCATGGGCTCGAGCCTCATCGGCGCGAACCAGCTGAAGAAACGGGTCAAGGACGCCGGTCTCGCGGTCAACGTGATCCATTCGCCCGTCAACCAGATCCCGCGCGACGCCGACGTGGTGCTCGCCCACGAGGGCCTCGCCGCGCGGGCTCGGGCGGCGGCCCCGAACGCGGTCGTCCTCCCGTTCAAGACCTTCCTCAACAATCCCGCGAGCGATCTCCTCGTCCGCCGCCTGCAGGCGGGAGAGCCGATCACCGACGAAGTGGCCAAGGCATGACCGCGGAGGTCCTTGCCGCCGAGGCCGTCGAAGTCGGCGCCTCGGCCGCCGACCAGTCCGAGGCGATCGACCGCGTCGGCGCCCTCCTCGTCGCCCAGGGCCTCGTCACCGACGCGTACGTCACGGCGATGCACGCGCGCGAGTCGATCGTCTCGACCTACCTCGGCAACGGGATCGCGCTGCCTCACGGCACGAACGAGGCCCAGGACGCGATCCTGCGGACCGGCCTGGCGGTCATCCAGTTCCCGGCCGGCGTGCCGTGGGGCGAAGAGCCGGCGCGCCTCGTGATCGGGCTCGCGGCGACGTCCGACGAGCACATCGGGATCCTGTCCCGGCTCGCCGGGATTCTGGACGACGAGGAGCTCTGCGAGCGGCTCGGCCGATCGACCGATCCGGCCGAGATCCACGCCGCCCTGACCGCGCCGGCGGCGACCGACGGAACGAGTCATGACGCGGCGCCGGCGGGCATCCGGCGGACCGCCCGGATCACGAACCCGTCCGGTCTCCACGCCCGGCCCGCGGCCCAGGTCGTTGCCCGCCTCCAGCCGCTGGACGCGGACGTCGCGATGGAGGTCAACGGCCGGCGCGCCGACGCGCGGAGCATCACCTCGACGCTCGGGCTCGGCGCATCCGTCGGGGACGAGCTCACGATCATCGCCGACGGCCCGGACGCGGAAGCCGCGCTCGCCGCCGTCCTCGCCATCGTCACCAGTGGGAGCGACCTGTGAGCCGACTCGACCGCGCCGCCCTGTCCGATGCCATCACCACGAAGTTCGGCGCGAGCCCGGACCAGGACGGCAGCGGCGATCTCGTCGCGCCACAGGGCCGGATCGCGATCGTCCCGAGCCCGGCCGACCTGGATCCCGCGATCGCCAGGCTGCGACCCCTCCAAGGCTACCGCTGGATCGCGATCAACGGCGGTGACCTGTTCAGCGCCAGCCCGAAGACGATCGGGACGAAGATCGGCATCCTCGATCCGACGGGCAAGGTCCTGAAGGCCGCCGACCTGCCGAGGCCGAAATGACGACCGACAACGGAACGGGCCGCGGCAGCCCGATCGAGCCGGCCCCCGACAGCGCGCTCGCCTGGAACGTCTACGGCGCGGGCATCGATCACATCGGCCGGGACGGCCGGCCCGAGCGGGTCCCCGTCCCGCGGCCACGCCCCGACCAGCTCCTGATCCGGGTCGACGCCGTCGGGCTGTGCTTCTCCGACGTCAAGCTGCTCCGTCTCGGCGGAGACCATCCGAAGCTGTACGGCCGCGACCTCGCGAACGACCCGACCCGCCTCGGCCACGAGACCTCGGTCACGGTGATCGAGGTCGGCGAGGATCTTCGCGACCGGTTCACACCGGGCCAGCGGTTGGCGATCCAGCCCGACATCTACGTCGACGGGCGGAGCACGGCCTACGGATACACGATCCCGGGCGGGCTGATCCAGTACCACACCATCGGCCCAGAGGTGCTCGCGGCCGACGACGGCGCCTACGTCATCCCGGTCGACGACCGGATGGGCTACGCGGAGACCGCCCTCACCGAGCCGTGGGCGTGCGTCGAGGCGTCGTACACCCAGCGCCGCCGGCTCGCCCCGCTGCCCGGCGGGCGGATGTGGATCGTCGCCCGACCGGACGACGAGCGCTCGTACGACCTCGCGGCGACTGTCGGGGGGGCCGGCAGCATCGTCGTCAGTGGCGCGTCCGACGGCCTCGAGACGGCGATCCGAACTGCGGCGGGCGAGGCCGACGGCGCGACCGTGACGTCGGCGTCGGTCGACGACGCGGCATCCGGGGGGCCGTACGACGACGTCATCGTCCTCGGCGCCCAGGATCCCGCGACGATCGGCCGGGCCGGTGACGCGGTCGCGTTCCGGGGCACGATCAATATCGTCTCGGACCAGGCGCTCACGGGCCCCGTCGAGATCGATGTCGGCCGGCTCCACTACCACTACGTGGCCTGGCTCGGGACCGCCGGCACGGATCCGTCCGCGGCGTACGGCGAGGAGCGCAACCGGGCCGAGCTCCGCCGGGACGGCGTGACCGTCGTCGTCGGCGCTGCCGGGCCGATGGGCCAGATGCACATCGAGCGGGCGCTCGCGATGGCCGGCGGGCCGCGTCTCGTCGTCGGGGTCGATCTCGACGCCGACCGCCTCGGCGCGGCGCGGGCCAAGCTCCAGCCGGTCGCCCAGACGCGCGGTCGCGAGCTCCGGATCGAGGCGCTCGGCCGCGAGCCCGGCGCGCTCGAGGACCTCGTCCGCGGGGTCACGAACGGGCGTGGCGCCGACGACGTGATCGTCACCGCGCCGAGCGGCGCTGCCGTCGTCTCCGCAGCGGGCGCGATGGCGCCCGACGGGATGCTCGTGCTGTTCGCCGGCGTCCCGGTCGGAACACGGGTCGCCCTCGATCTGTCGCCGGTCTTCCTCCACGGGGCGCAGTACACGGGAACCTCGGGGTCGCGGATCGCGGACCAGGCCCTGGTCGTCCGCAAGACGATCGCCGGCGAGCTCGAGCCTCGCCGGGCGCTCGCCGCGGTCGGCGGGATGGAGACGGCGGCCGAAGCGCTCCAGGCCCTCGTCGACGGGCGATATCCCGGCAAGATCGTCGTCTTTCCGCAGCTCACCGGGCTGCCCCTGACCGGCCTTGACGAGCTGGCCGACGATCCGGAGATCGGTCCGCTGCTCGGCGCCGACGGCTCGTGGACGTCGGCCGCCGAGGATGCCCTCTTCGCGCGCTTCGGCCGGGCCGCCGCTCCGGCGTGATCGTCACCGTCACCCCGAACCCGAGCATCGACCGGACCCTGCGCGTCCCGGTCCTTCGCCGGGGTGAGGTGATCCGGGCGACCGCGACCACCTCGGAGGCGGGCGGCAAGGGGATCAATGTCGCGCGCGCGCTCGACGAGATGGGCGTGCCGGCGATCGCGATCGCGCCGGCATCGGAGGCGACCCGGGCGCGGCTCGACGCGCTCCTCGGCGGGCACCCGCCGCTCCGGCTCGTCCCGATCGACGGTGAGATCCGGACGAATCTCAGCCTGACCGAGCCCGACGGCACCGTCACCAAGGTCAACGAGCCCGGACCGGCGCTCGCGCCGGAGGTCGCCGATCGCCTGCTCGACGACATCGCGGCGGCGATCGCGGCCATCGCCGCGCGCGGGACGGTCGACTGGGTCGTGGGCTGCGGATCCCTCTCGCCGGGCCTGTCCGACGCGTTCTACGCCGACCTCGCCGGGCGGATGCCGGACGGGATCCGGGTCGCGATCGACGCCGACCGCGGTGCCCTGCGCCACGCGATCGGCGGACGGGTCGCGCTCGTCAAGCCGAACGGGGTCGAGCTGGAGGAGCTCGTCGGGCGCCCGCTCCGAACCCTCGGCGACGTCCACGACGCGGCGAGCCGGCTCGTCGCGGGCGGCGTCGCACAGGTGCTCGTCAGCCTCGGAGCGGACGGTGCGCTGGCGGTGGACGGATCCTCCGCCTGCCACGTCGAGGCCCCGATCGACGACGTGGCGAACACCGTCGGCGCCGGGGATGCGCTCCTCGCAGGCTATCTCGCTGGTGGCGCGACCCTGAGCGCCCTGCCGGAGGCGGTCGCCTGGTCCGTCGCCGCCTGCCGCGCGACGGGGACGCGGATGGCGGTGGTGTCGGCGCGGGATCGCGCCGCGGTCGTCGTCCACGAGGCTCTCGACCGGGCGCGGCCGGTTGGCGGATGATCCGGCGATGATCGAGGCTCGCCCGACCCGGATCGCCGCCGTGGCCGCCGCGCCCGGCGTTGCCCGCGGGCACTGGACCGAGCTCCGCCGGGCCGAGCTGCCGCCACCCGGCCGGATCGATCCGACCGCGGCACCGGCCGAGCTTGCCCGGCTCAAGGCCGCGGCCAACGACGCCGCCCTCGAGCTCATGGCCCTCAGCGACTCGGTGGCGGACGAGGGCCACGAAGCCGAATCGGCGATCTTCGCGGCCCATGCCGCGATCGCCTGGGATCCGGTCCTGATCGCGGCCGCGGCCGAGGAGATCGAGGTCCGGCACGTCGACGCCGTCGGCGCGATCACGATCGCCGGCCGGCTGACCGCCGAGCGTCTGGCGGCCGTGGCCGACGAGCTGATCCGGGCCCGCGCGGCGGACGTCCTCGACGTCACCGACCGGATCGCGCGACGCCTCGCCGGCCTGCCGACCGACGAGGACCTCCTCCCCGAGCCGTCGATCGTGATCGCCCGCGACCTCGCGCCGTCCCTGACCGCGACCCTCCCGCGCGAGCGGCTGCTCGGGATCGCGCTCGAGGCCGGCTCGGCGACCGCGCACGCGGCCATTCTGGCCCGGGCGTACGGGATCCCGGCCGTCGTCGGGGCTGCGGGCCTGCTGGCCGCGGCCCGGGCCGCCGGTCCCGACGTCGAGCTCGCGATCGACGGCTCGACCGGCGAGGCAATCGTCGACCCGGACGCCGCGGACCGGGCTCGCTACGACCAGCGGGCGGCCGAGATCGTCCGCGACCGCAGCCGCGATCTCGATGAGGCGTCCCTGGCCGCGGTCACGACCGACGGCGCGGCGATCACCCTGCTGGCGAACATCGGCAGCCCCGACGAAGCGGCCGCGGCGGTCGGTCTCGGGGCCACGGGGGTGGGCCTGTTCCGAACCGAGTTCCTCTTCCTCGAGCGCGCGACGCCCCCGTCCGAGGACGAGCAGACCGCCGCCTATCGCCGGGTCGTCGAGGCGTTCGGTGGCGGACCCGTCACGATCCGCCTGCTCGACGTCGGCGGCGACAAGCCGATCCCGTACCTGCCCCTGCCGCGCGAGGACAACCCGTTCCTCGGGGTGCGCGCCCTGCGGCTCGCCGCGACCCGGCCGGAGCTGTTCGTGACCCAGCTCCGGGCGTGCTATCGAGCGGCGACGGCCGGTCCGGTGAAGGTCATGGCTCCGATGATCGCCGACGCCGGCGACGTGCAGACGCTTCTCGCCCTCGCCGACGACGCCCTCGCGTCGCTTCGAGCCGACGGGATCGCGGCGGGGTCGGTGACTCTCGGCGTCATGCTCGAGATCCCGTCGGCGGTCCTGACGGGCCGGACCTGGTTCGACGCGGTGGGGTTCGCGAGCCTCGGCACGAACGATCTGCTCCAGTACACGCTCGCGGTCGATCGCGGCAATCCGGCCCTCGAGTCGTATCGCGATTCGCTCCACCCGGCGCTCCTCCGGCTGATCGCGATGGCGGCCGAGGCGGCATCCGCCGCGCACATCGACCTGTCGGTGTGCGGCGAGATGGCGGGCGACCCGGCAGCCGCCCTCGCCCTGGTGGGCCTGGGCGTGCGCTCGTTGAGCATGAGCGCGCCGAGCCTCGCGGCCGTCCGGCGGGCCATCCGGGCGAACGCGCTCGGGTCCCTCGAGCGAGCGGCGGCCGCAGCCCTCGACGCCCCGTCGGCGGCCGAGGTCCGGGCGCGCTTCACGCCGCTCGTGCCGGGCTGATCCGGACCGGGCTGCGCCGCGGGACCCGCGGGCCATCCGAGGGCGGGATCCGGTCGTGGATTCGGCCTCGAAATCGGCCGTCGACCGTTGACACTCGGCCTCGTCGACTGCTAGGATCATTAGCACTCAGCACCTCCGAGTGCTAACTCCCGAAACCATCCCTGCGGCAACCCCCGCCGCATCGACGAGGCCGCACGTGGCGCGACGCACCCGCCCCACCGGCTCCCTGGATCTTCGTTCCGAGTCGATCCTCCGAGCCGTCATCGAGGAATACGTCTCGACCGCCGTTCCGGTCGGCTCCCACTCGCTCGTCGAGCGCTACAGCCTCGGCGTGTCGAGCGCGACCGTCCGGAACATCCTCGCCGCCCTCGAGTTCAACGGGCTGCTGACCCATCCCCACACGAGCGCGGGCCGGATCCCGACCGATGCCGGGTACCGCTACTTCGTCGAATCGATCTCGGAGACGAGCCAGCTCCCGCAGGTCGAGCAGCTGATGATCCGCCACCAGTTCGGCCAGGTGCAGCACGCGTCGGAGCAGTGGTTCCGGCTCGCCGCGACGACGCTGGCCACCGCCAACCGGACGGCCGGCCTCGCGACGCAGGCCAAGCCGCGTGCCGCCCATGTCCGCAGGCTCGATCTCGTCTCGATCAGCGAGCGGCTCGCCAGCCTGATCATCGTCTTCCGTGAAGGCGCGCTGCGCCAGGTCCTCGTCACCCTGGCCGAGCCCGTCGAGCAGGAGGACCTGACCCGGGCCGCCGTGATCCTCGACGGCCTCATGGCCGGCCGGACCGCCGTCGACGCCGAGCGCGCCCTCGCCCGGATCGATGGCGACGGGCCGATCGGAACGCTCGTCCGGCGGGTCGGCGAACGGGTCCTCGCGGCCGTTCGGGACTACGATGCGACCGGCATCGAGGAGGTCTTCAGCGATGGCCTCCTCCACGTCATGGAGGCCCCGGAGTTCGAGCGGAGCGACAAGCTTCGGCGGGTGTTCGCGGCCCTCGAGAACCGGGCCTATCTGGGCGAGCTGCTCGATCGGGTGGCCGGAACCGGTGCGGTCCAGGTCTTCATCGGCGCCGAGAACGCGCCGGAGGAGATGCGTGATGTCTCGCTCGTGCTCGCCCCGTACGGCGAGCCCGGCCGGGCGGTCGGCGTCGTCGGCGTCCTCGGCCCGACCCGGATGGCCTATCCCCAGGCGATCGGAACGGTCCGCTTCGTCTCCACCCTCATGAACGAACTGGTGCAGCACATCTATGCCTGACCCGCGTGATCTGCGCGGCCGGCCGCACGGCGGCCCGCGCGAACCCCAGCCTGGAGGGCCCCGCATGCCCCATCGCACCCGGGCCGAGGAACGGATCGACGAGATCGACATCTCGCCGACCAAGCTCCTCGCCGACATCGACCAGCTCCGGACCGAGCTGCAGGCGACGACCGCCAAGGCCGACGAATACCTCGCCGGCCTCCAGCGCGAGCGGGCCGAGTTCAGCAACTACCGCCGTCGGACGAGCGAGGAGCGCGAGGCGATGCTCGGCCTCGCCGGGGAGGACCTGATCCGCAAGGTCCTCGCGATCGCCGACGATTTCGACCTCGCGATCGACAACCGGCCGCCCGACCTGGCCGGCAGCAGCTGGGTCGAGGGCGTGACCGCCATCGACCGCAAGCTCCGGGCCCTCCTCGACTCCGAGGGCGTCCGGCCGGTCGAGGCCGAGCCGGGCAAGCCGTTCGATCCGCGTGAGCACGAGGCGATCGTCAACGTTCCGGGCACCGGCCGTGCCGAGGGCGAGATCGTCGACGTCATCCGGCGCGGCTACAAGCTTCGCGATCGAGTCCTGCGGCCGGCCCTCGTGGCCGTCGCCGCGGCCCCCGACCCGGACCCGGATCCCGCGGCCCGGCCCAACTGATCAACGACCACCGGACACCACCACCCAACCCCGGACCTCGAACAGGAGACATGAGCCACATGGGCAAGATCATCGGCATCGACCTCGGCACGACGAACAGCGTCGTCGCCGTCATGGAGGGCGGCGAGCCGACCGTCATCGCCTCGGCCGAGGGCGGCCGGACGGTGCCGTCGGTCGTGGCCTTCACGAAGACCGGCGAGCGCCTCGTCGGACAGCTGGCCAAGCGCCAGGCGGTCACGAATCCCCAGAACACGATCTATTCGATCAAGCGGTTCATGGGCCGTCGCTGGGACGACCCGGAGACCAAGCGGGCCAAGGAGCTCGTCAGCTACACGGTCGAGAAGGACCCGAAGAGCGACGGCGTGATCGTCAAGGTCGCCGACAAGTCCTACAGCCCGCCGGAGATCAGCGCGATGATCCTCCAGAAGCTGAAGACGGACGCGGAGGCCTATCTCGGCGACAAGGTCACCGAGGCGGTGATCACCGTCCCGGCCTACTTCGACGACACGCAGCGCCAGGCGACCAAGGACGCCGGGCGGATCGCCGGCCTCGAGGTTCGCCGGATCATCAACGAGCCGACCGCGTCGGCCCTCGCCTACGGCCTCGACAAGAAGCACGACGAGAAGATCGCGGTCTACGACCTCGGTGGCGGCACCTTCGACATCTCGATCCTCGAGCTCGGCGAAGGCGTCTTCGAGGTCAAGGCGACGAACGGCGACACCCATCTCGGCGGCGACGACTTTGACCAGCGGGTCATCGAGTGGCTCCTGGCCGAGTTCAAGAAGGACCAGGGGATCGACCTGTCCAAGGATCCCCAGGCCCTGCAGCGCCTCAAGGAGGCTGCCGAGAAGGCGAAGATCGAGCTCAGCTCGACCTCCTC
>DATNBW010000048.1:0-9548 GCA_035607275.1 Verrucomicrobiia bacterium
CGAGCCAGTCCGGGTCGGCCTCGTCGTGGACCTGGTGGCGGATCGCCACGAGCCGCCCGCCGCCGGGTCCGGCCCGGAGCCCGGCGATCGCCTCGTCAACGGCGGGATCGCGGAGGTCCACCCAGCCGACGACGCCGCGGACGAACGGGGTCGCCGCGGCGGTCGCGAGGAACGCCTCGGTCTCGGGCCGGCTCGAGCGGGTCTGGACGAGGATCGTGGCGTCGATCCCGGATGCGGCGACGAGCGGCGCGAGGTCGTCCGGCCCGAAGGCTCGCCGGATCGCCGCCAGCTCGTCGGTCAGCCACGGATAGTCGGCCGTGGCCGGGTCCCAGAAATGATGGTGGGCGTCGACGATCACGCGCTGCCTCCATCGGGAACGGGGGCCGCCGGGTCGATCAGGCCCTCGGCGCGCAGATCGTCCCAGAGCGCTGCCGGGATCGGATGGCGGAGCAGCTCGGGGTACTCGTCGAGGTGGCCGATCCGGCGGACGCCGGCGATCAGGCTGGCGATTGCGGGGTGGGCGAGGGGAAACTGGGCGGCGGCGGCGCGGAGCGGAACGTCATGCCGGGCACAGGCCTCGGCCAGCCGGCGGGCGCGCGCGACGACGTCGGGTGGCGCGGGCTGGTAGTTGAACCGGCCTCCGGCGCGCGGATCGGCGAGGATCCCGCTGTTCATCGCCCCGCCGGCGAGGATCGCGATCCCGCGCTCCACGCACAGCGGCAGCAGCTCTTCGAGCGCCTCCTGGTCGAGGAGGGTGTAACGGCCGGCGAGCAGGAACACGTCGAAGTCGCCCTCGCGGGCGAACCGGGCGAGCATCGCCGACTGGTTCATCCCGGCCCCGATCGCCCGGATCGTCCCTTCCTCGCGCATCCTGGCGAGGGCCGGGAAGGCCTCGCCGATCGCGGCCGCCCAGTGCCGGTCCGGGTCGTGGATGAGCGCGATGTCGATCCGGTCGAGCGCGAGCCGCGCGAGGCTCTCCTCGATCGAGCGACGCACCCCGTCGGCGCTGTAATCGAAGACCATCCGGACGGGCCCGGTCCCGACGTAGTAGGCGTCTTCGCGGCCGTCGATCGCCTGGGGATCGACGTCGTCGGTCGGCCCGATCTCGTCGACCCGCCGGACGAGCCGGCCGACCTTCGTCGACAGGACGAACTCGCTCCGCGGCCGGCCGGCCAGGACCGCCCCGAGACGCCGCTCGGCCGCGCCGTAGCCGTACAGCGGCGCGACGTCGAACGTCCGGATCCCGAGCTCCCAGGCCCGCTCGACCGTCGCCCGGGCATCGTCGTCGGTGACGGCCTCGTACAGGCCGCCGATCGGGGCGGCGCCGAACCCGAGCCGGGTGACGCGCAGCCCCGTCCGGCCGAGGTCGACGCGCTCCGTCGCGTCGTACGGCATCGCCGCTCCTTTCGTCGTCGCGCCGGTTGACGGCGCGTCCCGGGCTATCGTATCGTTCAGTCCGCGGGCCGTCGGCCAGTATACTGAACAGATGGAGCATCCGTGCGTCTGGCTTCGCTGCGAGTCTCCGGGGATGAGGTGCTCGCCATTGTCACCGGAGACCGCTGGCTCGCCGTGTCGGACCTGGTCACCGGCGGGGCCCGCACGATGGCGGATCTGATCGCCGCGGGCGCTCCCGCAGTCGAATCTCTGCGGGGCGCTGTCGACCCGGCGGCCATCGCCGCTCGCGGTCGCCCGCTCGTCGACGCAGAGCTCCTGGCCCCGGTCCCGCGGCCCGGCAAGATCGTGGCGATCGGCCGCAACTACCGCGAGCACGCCATCGAAGAGGGCGTCGAGCCGCCGCCGGCGCCCCTGATCTTCGCGAAGTGGCCGACGGCGGTCGTCGGCACCGGCGCCGACATCCGCTGGGATCCGGCGCTGACCGCCCAGGTCGACTACGAGGCCGAGCTGGCCGTCGTCATCGGCCGGCGGGCCCGGCGGATCGATCCGGCGGACGCCCTCGCCCACGCCTTCGGCTACACCTGCCTGAACGACGTCTCGGCGCGGGACATCCAGTTCGGCGACGGCCAGTGGGTCCGCGGCAAGTCGCTCGACACGTTCTGCCCGATGGGCCCGGTCCTCGTCACCGCCGACGAGATCGGCGACCCGCAGGACCTCGCGATCAGCTGCACGGTCGGGGACGAGCGGGTCCAGGAGGCGCGGACGTCGGCGATGTACTTCGGGATCGCGGAGATCATCAGCTACTGCTCGCGCTCGTTCACGCTCGAGCCGGGCGACGTGATCGCGACCGGCACGCCGGGCGGCGTCGGCGTGTTTCGCGACCCGCCCCGGTTCCTCGCCGACGGCGACCGGGTCGTCGTCGAGATCGAGCGGATCGGGCGGCTCGAGAACGTGTGCCGGCACGATCCGGCCGGAGCCGCCGCATGACCGCCGTGCGAGCGGCCGCCCGCTCCCGGGAGCGCTTCCTCGTCACCGGCGCTCTCGGCTGCATCGGCGCGTGGACGGTTCGCGCGCTCGTGCGCGAGGGCGTGCCGGTCGTCGGCTTCGACGTCGGGACGAACCCGCGCCGGCTTTCCCTGGTGATGACGCCCGAGGAGCTTGAGCGGGTCACCCTCGTCAGCGGCGACATCACCGACCTCGACGCGCTCGACCGGACGCTGGCCGAGCACGACATCACGAACGTCATCCACCTCGCCGCGCTCCAGGTCCCGTTCTGCCGGGCCGATCCGCCGCTCGGTGCCCGGGTCAACGTCGTCGGGACGGTCAACGTCTTCGAGGCCGTCCGCCGGCGCGGCGACGGCGGCCACCCGATGGCCCCGGTCGTCTACACGGGCTCGATCGGGATGTTCTCGCCGGGCGACGTCGACCCGGCGACGAACCGGCTCCTCGAGACGGCCGAGCCGCACCCCGGCAATCACTACGGCGTCTACAAGTTCGCCAACGAGGGGACCGCCCGGATCTACCTCGCGGACGCGGGCGTCCCGAGCGTCGGGCTCCGGCCGATGACGGTCTACGGCGCGGGCCGCGACCAGGGAATGACGAGCAGCCCGACGGTCGCGATCGCCGCGGCCGTCCTCGGCACGCCGTTCCGGATCTCGTTTGGTGGCAGCACCCTGTTCCAGTACGCCGCGGACGTCGCCCGGACGCTGATCCTCGCCAGCCGGGCCGAGCCCGCCGGCGCGCGCGTCTTCAACCTCGGGGGGAGCCCCGTCGCGATCGCCGACTGGATCGCCGCGATCGAGGACCTCGTCCCGGAGGCGCGCGGCCTGATCGCCGCCGAGCCCGCCCCGCTGCCGTTCCCGTCGGACATCGAGCACACGTCGCTGGCGGCCCTCGGCGACGTCCCGGTGACGCCATACCGGGACGCGATCGCCGAGACCGCGGACATCTACCGGGGCCTGCTCGCCGAGGGCCGCCTCGTCGGGGCCGAGCATGGCGTTCCCGAGGCCGCGCCCGCGACCGAACCGTCCGCGGCCGCCGCCGGCCGCTCCGTTTCCTGACCCGCGCGGGTCCGGTGGTTCGGAGCGCGTCGGCGCTCAGCCCCCGGGGCAGATCGGCCGGGCAGGTCGCGCGCGTGACCGAGCGCCAACAGGCGCTTGGTCACGATCTCGAGCGGTGGCGGCGGCCGGGCCGATGGGCCTGGTCGCCGCCTCGTCCCGCGGCCGGATCCGGGCGTCAGCCGGCGGGCACCGGCTCCGAGGGGTCGGTGACGGTCGTCGGCAGGTCGGCGAGGAGCGGGTCGGTCCACGACCAGGCCGCGCCGTAGCGTGCCCCGACCGCACCGTGGCGCGCCGCCTCGACCCGCAGCGGCAGGCCGAAGATCGAGATGAACCCGACCGCCGCCGCGTGATCGAAGGCGTCGCCGGTGTCGTACGTGGCGAGGTTCTTGTCGTAGAGCGACAGCGGCGAGCGCCGGCCCGTGACGACCGCCGAGCCGTGATCCAGCCGGACCCGGACGTCGCCGCTGACCACCCGCTGGGCGGATGCGACGTAGCCGCGCAGGTCGCGGTGGAGCGCCGAGAACCACAGTCCGTCGTAGGTCAGCTGGGCGAGCTCGCTCGCGACGAGCCGGTTGAACCGGAGCGTGTCCTTGGTCAGGGTCAAGCCCTCGAGCGCGCCATGCGCCGCGTGCAGGATCGTCGCCGCCGGCGCCTCGTAGATCTCGCGGCTCTTGATCCCCACGAGGCGGTCCTCGACGTGGTCGATCCGGCCGACGCCATGCGTCCCGCCGAGCTCGTGGAGCCGCTCGACGAGCTCGACCGGAGCGAGCCGTTCGCCGTCGATCGCGACCGGGATTCCGCCCTCGAACTCGATGACGAGCTCGATGGGCGCGGGGGCGTCGGAGGGCGCGACCGTCCACTCGTACGCATCGGGCGGCGGCGTGACCCATGGGTCCTCGAGCACGCCCGTCTCGCACGAGCGACCCCACAGGTTGACGTCGATCGAGTAGGGCGAGGCCTTCGTGATCGGAATCTCGATCCCGCGCTCGATGGCGTAGTCGATCTCCTGGTCGCGGGTCAGACCCATTCCGACCCGCATCGGGGCGACGACCTCCAGACCCGGGTCGAGCGCGTGGACCGCGACGTCGAAGCGGACCTGGTCGTTGCCCTTGCCCGTGCAGCCGTGGGCGACCGCGTCGGCGCTCTCGCGCCTGGCCACCTCGACGAGGAGCTGGGCGATCAGCGGCCGGGCGAGGGCGGTCGCGAGGGGATAGGCGTCCTGGTAGAGCGCGTTGGCCTGGAGATGGGGCCAGACGAAGTCCCGGACGAACCGCTCGCGAGCGTCGACCACGTACGACCGCGACGCGCCGGCGCTGATCGCCCGCTTCTCGACGCCTTCGCGAAGCGAGCCGCCGCCGACGTCGACCGTCAGGCACACGACCTCGCAGTCGTACTTCTCGCGGAGCCAGGCGACGGCGACGGACGTATCGAGCCCGCCGGAGTAGGCGAGGACGACCTTCTTCATGATCAGCGGGCCTCCAGGGCGGTCGTGCGGATGTCGTCGAAGCGCTCCCGCCAGGCGAGCAATCGCGCCTCGTCGGCGAAGAGGACGAGCAGCGTGTTGTCGCCCGCGAGCGTTCCCTCCTGCTCGGTCAGCGACGATTCGTCGATCGCCTGGGCGATGACGCTGGCGGTCCCGGGTGACCCCGTCACCAGCAGGATCAGGCCGCTCCGCCCGACGCTGACCGGGATGTCGGCCAGGATCCGCCGCAGACGTTCGTCGGTCGGGCGGGCGTCCGGACCCGGGCGGGTGGACGCGCCGAGGGATTCGGGCACGACGTACACGTGGCGGCCGCCACGCGGCGCCTTGACGAGCCCGAGGTCCGCGATGTCGCGACTCACCGTCGCCTGGGTCACCGCGAACCCGCGCGCGATCAGGAGGTCGACGAGCTCCTGCTGGCTGCCGATCGCCTCGGCCCGTGCGAGCTCCCGGATCGCGTATTGCCGGTCGCGCTTGGAACCGGCCGAGCCGGACGTCTCGGCGACGAGCGACGGCCCGCGGACGGCCAGGGTCGCGGACGATCCGTCCGATCCCGGGCGGCCGCGCATCAGGCGGCCCCCACGGCCGATCGGCTGGCCGTGATCCGGGTGCCGAACGTCGGGTCTGACAGGGCGCGCTCGAGCGCACCGTCCGCGGCGGCGTCGGCGATGATCGCCTCCGAGCCTTCCCAGGCGAGGGCTGCGAGGGCCGCCCGGATCTTCGGGACCATGCCGCCGGCGATGACGCCGCTGTCGATCAGGCTCTCGGCCTCGCCGCTGGTGAGGGTGTCGAGGCGCTTGCCGTCTGCGTCGCGCACGCCGTCGACGTCCGTCATCAGGACGAGCTGGCGGGCGCCGAGCCCGGCCGCGATTCCGGCCGCCGCGTCGTCGGCGTTGACGTTGCAGACGATGCCCTGCTCGTCACGGGCGAGCGGCGCCACGACCGGCACCTGGCCACCGACGAGGACGGCGTCGAGCAGGTCGCGGCGCAGGCCGACGACATGGGCGACGAGACCCATCCCCGGGACGCGCTCGCTGACGAGGAGGCCGCCGTCGACGCCGGACAGCCCGACCGCGTCGACGCCGAGGTCGCGCAGGCCGGCGACGAGCTCGCTGTTGACGACGCCGCGGAGGACCGCGGCCGCGACCTCGAGGGCGGCCTGATCGGTGACGCGCAGTCCCTGCTCGAACTTCGAGGGGACACCAAGCCGCTCGAGCCACTCGGTGATCCGCTTGCCACCGCCGTGGACGAGAACCACGGGACGCCGACGCGCGACCGCGGCAACTTCGCCGAGCACCTGTTGCTGATCGGCGATCGTGGTGCCGCCCAGCTTGACGACCAGAATCTCACTCACGTCGTGTATTCCGAGTTTTCAATCACGTACGTTTCGGTCAGGTCGCACCCGAAGGCCTCGCCCTGGCCGTCACCCAGCCCGAGGTCGAGCCGCACGAGCAGCTCCGGCGCGTTCATCGCGGCGCGGGCCGCTGCGCGATCGAATGCCACGGGTCCGCCGGTCGGGCCATCGAACACGAGATGACCGGCGATCGCGATTCGCAGTCGATCCGGGTCGAGCTCGGCGGCCGTCCCGGCCCGGCTCCGGGCGGCGGAGGCCGTCAGCCCGGCGGCGACGAGCACGGCCTCGTCGGCGAGGTGCGCATTGCCCGCGGCCCCCGCGATCCGGCCCCAGTTCGGGTCGCGGCCGTGGACCGCTGCCTTGACCAGCGATGAGCAGATGACGGCCCGAGCGACGGCCCGGGCGTCGGCGTCGTCGACCGCACCCGAGACCTGGCAGGTGATCAGAGTCGTTGCCCCCTCTCCGTCGGCCGCCTGCTGACGGGCCAGGTCGCGGGCGACCGCCTCGATCGCGCGCCCGAGCTCGGCCGCATCGTGCGTCCCGGCCGCGACCGGCGCCGCCTCGGCCGCCCCGGACGCGAGCACGAAGACGGTGTCGTTCGTGGAGGTGTCGCCGTCGACGCTCAGCTGGTTCCAGGTCCGTGCCGCTGCCGGTCGGAGGAGGCCGTGCAGCGTGGCCGGATCGACCGTCGCGTCGGTCAGGATGATCGAGAGCATCGTCGCCATCCGCGGATGGATCATCCCGACGCCCTTGGCGATGCCCGTGACCCGGACCGAGCGCATCGAGTGGCCGTCGGGGTCGGGCAGGCTGATCGTCGTCGTCGCCGCCTTGACGAGCGAGTCGGTCGTCCGGAGCGCCTCCGCAGCGGCCGCCAGGCCGTCGTCGCTCGGTGCCAGCGTCGGCGCCACAGCCGCCACGCCCGCCCGGACGATGTCGAGCGGAAGCCGGGTGCCGATGATCCCGGTCGACAGGAGAAGGATCCGGTCGTCGGGGGTCGCGAGTGCGTCGGCCACGATCGATGCGACCTCGGCCTGATCGGCGTCGCCCGCGGCGCCTGTCGCCGCATTCGCGCAGCCGCTCGTCGAGATGATCCCGGTCGCCCAGCCGAAGCCACCGTTGCCCGACGGCTCGGTTGCCGCGAGATGGGCCTTGGAGAGCCGGACCGGTGCCGCGGCGAAGGCGTTCGGCGTGAACACCGCGGCCGCAGCTGCCGGAGCCCGGCCTCCGTCGGCCCCGACGACGGTCGCGACGAGCGCCAGGTCCGGACGGCCGGAGGCCTTGATCCCGGCCACGCCGCCGGTGGCGACGAACCCGCCGGGGATCGTCGCGCGCCGCTCGACCGGCGGGAGATCGGTCGAGAGCGCCGACAGGGGCGTGGGCGTGGCGGTGGCCATGGGTCGTGCGCTGCCTACGGTGCGAGGGGGAGCTGCTCGAGCCCGCTGGTCTCGGGCAGCCCGTGGACGATGTTGAACGCCTGGATCGCCTGGCCCGCGGCGCCCTTCACGAGGTTGTCGATGACGCCGATCGCGAGGATCCGGCCGGTCCGCTCGTCGAGCCGGACGAAGACGCGGACGTGGTTGCTGCCGACGACGTGCCTGGTCGCCGGCGCCGCCGGCACGACGGTGACGAAGGGCTCGTCGGCGTAGGCGGTCGCGTACAGGTCGTCGAGCTCGGCCTGGCGGATCGGCCGGGTCGGGCGGACGTGGCAGGCCGACAGGATGCCACGGGTCATCGGGATCAGGTGGGGCAGGAAGTCGACGGCGGATGCCCCGGGGTTCGCGACCGATGCGCCTGCACCGAGCCCCGCCAGCTCCTGCTCGATCTCCGCGACATGCCGGTGACCGCCGATCCCGTAGGCCTTCACACTCTCGTTGACCTCGCCGAACATCAGGTCGGGCTTGGCCTCGCGACCGGCGCCCGAGACGCCGCTCTTGGCGTCGACGACGAGGTCGCCGATCAGACCGGCACGGGCGAGCGGCGCAAGGGCGAGGAGCGTCGCCGTCGGGTAGCAGCCGGGGCTGCCGACGATCGCCTGGTCGGCATGGCGCAGGGCGGCGAGCTCCGCGCGGTGGAGCTCCGGAAGCCCGTAGACGGCGCTCCGGAGCAGGTCGGGACGCGGATGCTCGAAGCCGTACCAGCGCGGATAGTCGGCGGCCTCGCGGAGCCGGAAGTCCGGCCCGAGATCGATGACCGACGTTCCCCCTGCCGCGATCTCCGGGACGAGGGCGGCGGCGGTTCCGTGGGGCAGCGCGAGGAAGACCGCATCGACATCGGGCAGGGTCGCATCGACGGCGAGGCCCGTCTCCGACAGGTGGGCATGAGTCTTGCCGATCGGCTCCGCGTCCCGATCGCGGCCCTGGAGCCCGACGATCTCGACCGCCGGGTGCCGGGTCAGGAGCCGGATCAGCTCCGCGCCGACGTACCCGGTGGCGCCGACGATCCCGACCCGAACTGGATTGCCCGCTTCCGGCCGGCGGTCCGTCCCGGCCGCCGCGGACGACGACACATCCAGCCCCGCGCTCGCATTCACCGCATGACTATACAGCCCTGTCGCATAGTCATGCAACCAAACCGCAAGGTGCTCTCAGGCCACGATATCCGGCCGGCGATCAGGGCCGGTCACGATGACCTCGCCCGAGGCCTCCTTCGGCTCGGCGCCGGTGCAACGCATCCGGAAATGGTGGTGGACCTCGGTCGCCCCGGCCGACACCATCGCGTTGACCGGGCAGTACTTGGCGGCCGAGAGCTCGACCGCCCGCCGGATGGCCGACTCGAGCACGACGGTCCCGCTCACGATGTGGGTGACGTCGATGCGGGTGAAGACCTGGGGGTATTCGGCGCGCTGCTCGGCGCGGACGTCGATCTGGTATGAGTCGTAGACCTGGCGCTTCTTGTCGAGGATCGAGACGACGTCCATCGCCGAGCACGCTGCCAGGGCCGCGGCCAGGGTCTCGACGGGCGACAGCTCGTTCCGCTCGGGATCGTCGCCGAACATCAGCCGCCGCCCCGTTCCCGTCTCCGCGGCAAACCGCATCCCGCCTTCGTGGACGAGCGTCGCCGATCGCTTCTTCACGGGGGCATCGTAGCCCCGCGCGCGTCGCGCGCGTCGCGCGCGTGCCCGTTGCGCGCGCACCGCCCACCCGCTGCGAATAGCCGAATATTCGGACCGGGCAATAAGGGCGAGTGCAGGAGTCGGCAATTCGGCGATGAGGCCCGCCTGATCCAATCGCCCGCATGGATGAACCCTCACCGATCCCTC
>DATNBW010000132.1:0-6821 GCA_035607275.1 Verrucomicrobiia bacterium
CGAGCTGGCGCGGATCGGCCGTGAGGGGAACCTGGATCTTCGAGCCGACGATCGCGTCGAGCCCGAGCCCGGGCTCGAGCAGGACGAACAGGCCGAGCCCCAGGGCGACCCCCGCGACGAAGGCGAGGATGACCGTCGGCCCGTGCTCGATGACGACCAGGCCGACGGCATCGCCGCGCGACAGGCCGATCGTCCGCAGGTGCGCGACCTCGGTCGCCCGCGCCGCGCCGGCCAGCGCGAGGGCCGCGGCCACCGCCAGCGCGGCGTAGAAGGCGGCAATCACCGCCGCGATCGCGATCCCGACGACGATCGCCGCCGTCACCGGCGAGTCGGTGAACGCCCGGGCGTACGTCGCCCGGCTGTCGACGGTCGCGGCGGCCGTGATCGCGCCGACGGCGTCGCGGATCGCCGGCAGCTCGGCGTCGGGCGCGTCGAGCAGGACCGACGTCGGGGAGAGCTGGGCCTCGGGGTGGATCGAGCGGAGCTGCTGGCGCGACGCGACGACGAACGTCGCCTCCGGCGGGAGCGTCGGGAACAGGGTGCCGGTGCCCACCGCCATGACCTGGTAGTGGTAGCCCTCGAGGACGATCTCGACCGGTGCGCGCAGGGCGATCCCGTCGGTCCGGTCGATCAGGGACTGCGAGACGAGGAGCGGCACGACGCCGTCCACGGCGGTTGGGGCGAGCATCTCCGGCGGGATCGCGAGCTCGCCGGGCGTGCCCCGGATCATCGCCGCGTACGCCGCGACGTCGAGCGCGACGAACTGGATCTGGAGGTTGCGCGGCCCGATCGGGATCTGCGATCGGTACAGGCCCGCGGCCGAGCGAACGCCAGGCAACGCAACGGGTTTGGGCGTTTGCGGATCGAGGGCGCGCGGCAGAGGTCCGACCGTCGACACGATCCGGAGCGGCGCCCCGACCGCCTGCCACGAGGCCGCGCTGCTGGCCCGGTCGAGGTGGACGAGCGCGGACGACGAGAAGGCTCCGATCGAGGCCGTCGCAAGCAGGACGATCAGGACCGCGGCGGTCGTCCCGCCGTGGATCGCCCGGCGCAGGGCGAGGAGCGGGACGAGCCCCCGGCCGCGGCCCGCGATCCGGCCCAGGACCCGGAGCGGCAGCGGCACGAGCCGGATCGCGGCCAGGCCGGCGGCGATGCCGGCGAGGGCGGGGACGGCCGCGATCAGGGGATCGGCGCCCGCCAGGGTGCCGGTGCTGCTCGTCCCGCGGACGCCGCGCTCGCGCAGGAGCCAGGCCCCGCCGGCCGCGGCGAGGATGACGAGGAGATCGAGGACGAGCCGCCGGGCGGACACGCCGCGCGGGCTCGCGTCGTCCTCGCGGGCGGCACGGGCGATCGCCAGGCTGCCGGGCATCGCCGTCGCGATGAGCAGGCCGATCGCGGCCGCGGCGACCAGGCTGGCGGCGACGATCGTGGCCCGGTTGCTGCCGGCCGGAACGAGCAGGATCGCCAGCAGGATCGCCAGGCCGAGGGCCGGGATCGCGATCACGCAGCCCTCGAGGACGACCGCCCGGACGATCTGGCCGAGGGTCGCGCCCCGGCCGCGGACCAGGGCGAGCGCGGGTCGGCGGCGGCGGGCGCTGATCCCGGCCACCAGGGCGAGCGCCGCGAACGCGACCGCGGCCGGCCCGATCGCGACGACCGTGAGCACGGCCGAGGCCGACGCCCAGCGGGCCTGGTGCGCGACGAGGAGCGGCAGCAGCCCGCTCTGCATCGCCGTCTCGTCGGGCGATGCCGCGGTGATCTGGGTCTGCGGGAACGTCGTCTCGAGCCGGCGCAGGTCGGCGATCAGCGCATCGGTCCGGGCCGAGGCCAGGCGGGCCGGATCGACCAGGTGGCGCCAGGTGATCCGGATCGGCACGCCGAACAGCTGCCCGCTGTGGAGCAGGTTGTCGTAGGCGTCCGTCGGCAGCAGCGCCCCGACGTCGATGTACTTCGCGTCGCCGCCGGGGCTCCGGATGCCGACGTGGTTGAGCGACTGGTCCTCGTACCAGAAGGGGTCGGTCGCGTCCGTGACCTCGAACAGCCCGGTGATCCGAGCCGCAACGACGCCCGGCGTCCGCCCGGCCAGCGGGTCGCGATCGTCGAAGGACAGGAAGACCAGGTCGCCGACGGTCCGATCGATCTGGTGGGCGGCCTCGGCCGAGATCGACGTCTCGAGGATCTTGACGAAGACGGGCGCGGTCGATGGGGGCTCTTCCTGCGGGAGCAGGTGACGGAGCTCCTCGGGCAGCTCGATCGTGTTGGAGGCCGCCGTCGGGGCGACCCCGGCCAGGTACCGGATCCGCTCGGCGGCACCCGGCTGGATCCGGAACCGGAAGAACGATGGGTCGGGGGTCTTGCCCTCGATGTGGAGCCGGGCGCTGTCGATGACGGTCGCCCGGTTCGCGATCAGCGAACGCACGCTGGCCGGGATCTCGCGGTCGAGCTCGTCGCCGCGCTCGTCGACGGCCTTCAGCGGATCGCCGGTCTCGGCCGGGATGGGCTCCTGCTGGATGAGGGCGATGTTCCGGGTGAAGGCCGTTGCCCGCGTGACGACGCCGTGGAGCGCGTCATCGCCGACCCGGTCGATCAGCCGCGGAGCGACCCCGAAGACGGTCGCGGTCGCGAGGACGAGCAGGGCCAGGCCGATGGCCGGCGCGCGATCGTCGCGGATCCGGCGCAGGGCGACGAGGACCGACGACATCGGGCTCAGCTCTCCCGGGCCCGGAGCACGCCGCTGATCCGGATGTCCGGCAGCTGCCGGCGGACGAGCCACAGCGACAGGACGAACAGGACGATCGCGGCGACGTACGGCGGGAGGAGCGCCTCCCACGGGACGACGACGACCGGCGCCGGAACGGGGGCCAGCCCGGTCTGGGTCAGGGTCGCGAACGGCAGGACGAGCCAGGCGAGAACGAGCCCGAGGCCGGAGCCGACGACGAGGCCGACGATCAGCAGGAAGACGCTCTCGATCGACAGCCACAGCGACAGCTGGCGGGTCGACAGGCCGAGCGCCCGGAGGAGCGCGAACTCGCCGATCCGCTCGCTCGTCGAGATCGTCGAGCTGACGAGGAAGCCGATGCCGGCGAAGAGCATCGCCGCCAGCGAGCCCAGCCCGAGGATCCCGATCAGCCCGAGCGGCACCGGGTCCGTGGTCAGGTCGCGGAACCGCTCCGCGCGGCCGATGACCGACGACGTGCCCGCGGCCGGCTTGCGCAGGGCGTCGAGGACGGCCGGTTCCGCCCCGGGGTCGAGCTTCAGCCACCACTGCGTCGCCTGGAGGGTCCGGCCGGTCGCGGCGAACCGGACGAGATCGAGGGTCGGCAGGCTGGCGAGGAGGAACGGGCGGGCCGGATCGAGCGGGGCGAACAGGGTCGTCACGCCGACGACCTTGACCCGGACCGGCTGGCCCTGGCTCGTGATCCCGAGCTCGTCGCCGACGCTCGCCCCGGTCTGGGCGAGGAACGGACCGGACGCGACGACCGGGATGACGGGCTCCCGAGCGCCATCGGATGGCGCGGCCAGGAGGCGGAACATGACACCGTCGCCGAACCCGAACAGCGGCTGATTCGTGCCGATCGACACGCGGTTCGGGTTGGCCCGGGTCGGGGTGTAGGGCTCCGTCCGCTCGACCGAGATCGAATCCCAGCGCCAGCCGGGCTTGGACGCGTCGACCGTGATCGCCGTCCAGTCGGCCTCACCGGCGCCGGAATCCGACACCTGCACGCCGCGGATCTCGGCCGACCCGGCGATCGCGACCTGGTCCGTGGGGCGCATCGCCAGCTCGACCGCCTCGAGGGCGAGCGGCGCCGCCGGCATGGGCCCGGCGAGGGCCGGATCGGCCAGGTCGAACACGAGCCGCTGGCCCACCGCGTTGAACGACCCGGCGACCTCGGGCGTGCGGAAGAGGCGTCCGTCGGCGTCGCGCACGACCAGGCTCGCGTTGAAGCCGGTCGTGTCGGGCGGGACGGGCGTGCCCGACTCGCCCGGGCCGGCCTGGTCGAGGACCTGGAACGCGGCGTCGACGACGAGCGCGAGGCGCGCCGGCGTGCCGGGCAGGGCGATCGCCGCCGTCGGCGCGGGCGAGCCGGCGATCGGGGCCAGGGCGGTCGCCACGTCGGGCTGGCCGGAGGCAGGAGGCGGAACCGTGACGACGTCGGCGATGCCCGTCGGGTCGAGACCGACGAGGACGCCGTCGCGCACGGTCCGGCCGAGGTCGAACTGGGCGACGCTGACCGGCGTGGCGACCCGCACGCCGGCGATCGATCGATAGACCGGCCCCGCCTCCCACGTCGCGAGGGGCGAGTAGTCGGACGAGATCGCCCGGACGTCGGCGGCCGCCTCGTACATCGCCTGGTCCGCTTGCGAGCGCGACCACGTCGCGGCGTGGGCCGAGGCGAGCGTTCCGAGCGCGGCGGCGAGCATCAGCAGGAGCGCCGCCCGCGTGTAGCGGAGCGGTCGCCGGGCGAGCTGCCGCCCGCCGAGCGACCCGACGAGCCCCCGGCCGCGCACGAGCAGCTGCTCGCCGAGCTCCGCGACCCGGGGCACGACGCGCAGGGCGAGGACCGCGCCGGCGACGAGCCCGATCGCCGGGGCCGCGACGAGCAGCGGATCGAGCCCGAGCGATCCCCGGACGTTGCGGGTCAGGGGCGCGCCGTAGAGCCGGAGCTGCCAGAGCGCGACGGCGGCGACGGCGACCAGGGCCAGGTCGAGGCCGAGCCGCTGGGCCAGCGTCGTCCGGGCCTGCCGTCCCTGGGCCGCCCGAGCGCCGGCCGGCGACGCCGACACGAACAGCGTCGGCAGGGTCAGGGCGGCGATGCAGGCCAGCCCGGCCAGCGCCGACACGATGATCGCGTTCTGGCCGATCGACGCCGAGTCCACGAGGCCGAGACCGGCGGTCGGGCCGACCAGCCCGAGCAGCCCGACGACGCCGACCGCGAGGACGGGCGCGAGGGCGGCCGCGGGGATCGCCAGCAGCGCGGATTCCATGACGGCCATCGCGATCAGGTGGCTGCCGCTCGCGCCACGCGACCGCATCAGGGCGATCTCGGAGCGGCGCCGCTCGACGAGCATCCCGGCGACGAGGACGACGGCGTAACCGGCCAGGACCGCGAACTGGATCGTCAGGAGGATCACGCCGCTCCGGCTGACGAGGACCGACCGCCCGACATCGTCGAGGACCGCCGGCAGGCCGGTGACGACGCGCGGGCTCGTCGCGGCCGGGATGAGGCCGCGGAGGCGATCGTCGAGGCCGTCCGCTCCGGCCCGCAGCGACTCGACACCGTCCACGCGGAGGTTCGCGATCGTCGGCAGCCCGCGCCAGGCGACCTGGAGCCGGCCCGTGTCGCCGGCCAGGCCGACGAGGTCGGCCTCGCGGATGACGAGCGGCCCGCGGGTCGTGAAGGTCCCGCCGGTGGACGTGCCCGTCGTGTCGAGCGGCTCGCCGAGCCACAGCGCGTCGTTCGGGTCGACGGCCCAGATCCCGGTGATCGCGACCGTGACGGGCGGGCCCGGGTCGCGCCGGTCGACGAGCGTGAGCCGGTCGCCGACCGCGAGGTGCATCTCGCGGGCGGCCGCGTCGGAGACGGTCGCCTGGAGCGGTTCCTGGCCGGCGGTCGGCCACGCTCCGGTGACCAGCGTGGCGCGCTGCTCGAGGTCGTCGACGCTCTCGAAGAGGGTCAGGTCGTGGACGTCGTCGGCGGGGATCGTCGGGTCGGCGAACGGTCCCGACCGGCTGACCCGGACGATCTCGCCACCGGTCGCGGCCATGGCCGAGGCGAGCTCGGGCCGGATCGTCGCGTCGAGCTTGTCGATCGAGGCGGGATCGGTCGAGAGGGCGACGTCGAGGGCGCGGGTCGCCGGCGGGGCCGCCAGGAGCGCGCGATGGAGTCCGCCGCTGGCCACGGCGTCGCCGTAGACGACGCCGGTCGCGAGGAGAGTCGTGGCGCAGACGAGCAGCAGCCAGGCCGCCAGGACCACCGGCCAGTCGGCGAGGCTGCGCTGCACGACGGCGCCGGGTAGGCCGGTCCCGTGGGGCACGTCCGGTACGTTCTCCCGCTCGCGTCAGACGTAGATATCACTGATACACCGCCGCGGGCGGCGCGGGTTCACCCGCATCGGCCAACCGCGATCAGGGTACCGGGCGTGCGGGTCGTTGCGCGCCGCGATCTGTCCGGGGGCGCGTCAGACGAACGGGTCGAGACGTGTCAGCGGCGCGAGACGCTCGCGGTCCGGGCCTCGACGAACATGCGCGTGGCCACGACGCCCCGAAGCCGGCGATTCAGATCGGTCAGGTTGAGGCGGCCGAGGACCTGGGGGACATGCCGCCCGGCGCGGTTCCGGCGCAGCCGCTCGCCGTGCTTGCCGATCCAGACGAAGGACGGGCCCCCGAGGCGGTCGCGATCCGCGGTGTCGAGCGTGGCCATGCATGTGCCTCCTGGCACGTCACGATGGCCGGAACCGAATCTCGGGCGGATCGTCGACCCGCCCGAGACGGCTTGCAGGAATCTTGCGAATGGGGCGTCGGGCGCCGTCGAGGGTCAGGCGGTCGGGGCCGGCTCGGCTCCGCCGAAGCGCTCGAGCTCGCGCTCGAGGTCGAGCGGCCGGATGACGCCGCGGTGCTCGTCCTCGGCCCACGCCTCGCGGGGAACGCGCCACATGATCTCGAACTCGTTGCCGTCCGGATCGCGCCCGTACAACGACTTCGACACGCCGTGATCGCTCGCCCCGCCGAGGGCGCCCGCCGCCGCTAGGGTGTCGCGCGCGGCGGCGAGGTCGGCGATCGTCGGCACCTCCCAGGCGAGGTGGTACAGCCCGACCGAGCC
>DATNBW010000135.1:0-2748 GCA_035607275.1 Verrucomicrobiia bacterium
CTCGGCCCACGCGTCCCGAACGTGGAGATGGGCGCGCAGCCGGTGGGCGACGAGCCGCTCGCGGGCGCGCTCGAGCGGCGCCGAGGCCGCGTCGTACATCCACAGCTCGCCCTTCGACGCGAGGAGCGGCGACCACCAGCCCGTGCCCGCGGCCAGCTCGACGATCCGACCGGCGATCGGCTGGGCATCGAGCCAGCGACCGGCCGCGTCGAGCTCGGCGTTCCAGGCGGCGTCGTGGATCGGGCCGTGCTCGTAGCGGCCGCGCCGGAGATACCAGTCGTCGTACTCGCCGGCGCGGGCTTCGTAGTAGGCGACCATCTCGTCGGGCGCGATCGTCTCGAGGCCGGGCGCGAGGCCGGGCTCCGGCGCGAGTCCGGGCTCGGGCGTGGGGGCAGGCTCCGTGTCCGGCTTCGGCGCCGTCGCCACGGCCCGCGCCTCGAGCGCCGCCCGGAGCCGGAACCGGAGGAACTCGTTGTCGCCGGCCTTGCCGAGGCAGTCGGGGCAGAGCTTCGCGTAGCCCTCGAGGTCGTCGGGCGACCGCACGGTCCAGGATCGGCCGCACCAGAGACAGGCGAACGTCGGATTCGGCCGCGACGCCGTCAACGGACCCGCCATCAGCCGATCGGGGTCCAGCCGGTCGGGGGCGAGATGTCGCGGAAGGCTTCCGGGTCGAAGATCTCGGCGAGCATCTCGATCCCGTCGACCACCCGCGGGCCGGGCCGCGAGAAGTAGGACGAGCCGTCGAGGGCGATGAGGTGCCCGCGCTGGATCGCGGCGAGCTCCTCGAACCAGTCCGGACGGGTGGTTCGGGACCATTCGTCGACGGTCTCGCGGAGGTGGTAGCCGCACGGCATCAGGAGCAGGAGATCCGGGTCGACCTCGGCGACCGCATCCCAGGTCGTCGGCCGGGCCGGGCTCCCGTCATGCCCCAGCAGATCCCAGCCGCCGGCGCGCCGGATCTGGTCCGGCACCCAGTGACCGACCGCGAACGGCGGATCGAGCCATTCGAGACCGACCACGCGAGGTCCGACGAACCCGCCCTCACGCCGCTCCTGGGCCTTCGACTCGATCGCCCCGAGCCGTGCACGGAGCCCCTCGACGAGCTCGACCGCCGCGTCCTCGGCCTCGGCCATCGCGCCGACCGTCGCGATCGTATTGAGGATCCCCTCGATCGACGTCGGCTCGAGCGACACGACGGTCGCGTCCATCTCGAGCGCCCGGACGGCCTCGTTGACCTCGCGATAGCCGACCGCGCACACCGCGCACAGCTCCTGGGTCAGGATCAGGTCCGCGTCCGCCGCCTCGAGCGCGTCCTCGTCGAGGTGGTAGATCGCCGAGCCGCCGTGGACCGCGTCGCCGACGCGACGGTGGATCTCCCGGCTGGACGCGCCGACCAGATCGAGGGCGTTGCCGGTCATGACCGGCAGGCCGACGACCTCGGGCGGCCAGTCGCACTCGTGGGTCACGCCGACGAGCTCGTCACGCAGCCCGAGGGCACAGACGATCTCGGTCGCGGACGGAAGCAGGGAGACGATCCTCATCAGGGATCGAGTGTAGGGCCGACGCTCGGGCGCGGGTTCGGGCGATTCGGGCGCGGGTTCCTTGCCAGGCGAATCCCAGGCGGGCGATCGGCCTGATCGGCCGGCCAAACGACCGGGTGAGATTCGTTGACGAATTCCGCCGCGGCCGGCGGGATCCTGGGCCCCGGTCAGCCCGCCGGCTTCAGCTCGTCGACCATCGCCCGAGCGGCCGCCTTGTCGGTGAACCAGACCGCGTCGATCTTCGTGTAGTTCGCCCACTCGGGCGGCAGCGACTCCTCGGGGAAGATCGCGTTCACCGGGCACTCCGGCTCGCAGGCCCCGCAGTCGATGCATTCGTTCGGGTCGATGAACAGCTTGCGGTCGGTGCCTTCCTCGTAATGGATGCAGTCGACCGGACAGACCGAGACGCACGAGATGTCGAGCACGTCGATGCACGGCTCGGCGATCACATAGGCCATGGGGGTGATTCTCCTCGACCCATTCAGTGGAGGCTCGTCGGTCCGCCGCGGCGGCGGACCCGAATCCTAGCACCGCTGTGTCGTGGTCAGCCTCGTGACGACGCGATCCGAAGACTCGCCCGCATCCCCCTGGCCCAGTGGCCCGGGATGTGGCACCCGAGAACCAGCGCCCCGACCACTGCCGGATCGGCTGGGACGGTCCACACGACATCGATCCGCTGGCCGGACGCGGCGACGATCCGGATCCCGGCGGCGCCCGGCGGGACGCTGACGATCGGGGTCGGGCCCGGTGGCGGGTTCGCCGCCTGGCCTTCGGCGGCCTCCCACGCGTCCTGGACGGCCTGGTCGCCGATCACGGCCTCGTGGATCTCGAGCCCGCCGTTGATCACGTGGAGCAGGACCGTCTCGCCGGGCACGATGTCGACCGGATCCGGCAGGAACACCCAGTCCTTCATCACGATGTTGACCTCGCGCGGGGCGGCCGACGAACCAGGCACGATCGGCGGGGTGGGTGGCGGCGGCCCGGCGTCGCAGCCGCCGGCGGCGACCGCGATCGCGAGCGCGGCGACGGCGACGCCGGCACGGGCTGCACGGGACCGGACGCGTCGGCAATCGAGCACGGGCGGCAGTCTAAGCCGCCCCGCCACGTCGACCGCGTCGTCCCGGGCGTCGTCCGCGGCGCCGCTGTCGGCGCACCCCGTCTCCCGCTCCGCGACGGACCCCGTCGATTCTTGACACGCGCACGAACG
>DATNBW010000139.1:0-21349 GCA_035607275.1 Verrucomicrobiia bacterium
ACGACGTCGTGCACCTCGGCCTCGACCCACACCTCGCGGGACGGGAGAATCTTCGTCGGCTCGCCCGCGACGAGATGGCGCGGGGCGTTCGGACGATCATGTGGCGACGCCGCAGCGGTTTCCTCCGGTCGCGTTCCCGGCGCTGCCTTGTCGACGAGTGCCTCCTCGACCGCGTCTGACGGCGGGGCGTCGGTTCCGGCCGCGGCCACCACGGCCACCGGCGCCTCGGGTGAACCGCCCGTCGCGGCAATCGCCACGACCGTGGTTCCGGACGCCTTGGGAGCCGCCTGCACCCCGAAGCTCACTGCGGCGCCGGCCACGCTGACCGTCCGGCTGAGGGCCGCGGCCTCGCCGGCCGATCCGTCGGCGATCGCATCGATCTCCGACCAGAGGACGATCCCGAGCCCACTGAGCACGCCGGGCTTGACCCGCAGGTCTCCCAGCGTTCGGGCGAAGGCAATGACCGTGCCCCAGTTGCTGTCTGCCCAGTTCGCATAGAACCTGGTGAAGAACAGCTCGGCCATCGTCGCGTTGACGACGTCCTGGAACCCGATGGCGGCTTCCGCGCCGGCGGCGACGATCAGGGGTGCGACGCGCGCCGCAGACTGCTGGAAGTTGCACGACACGAGTCGCGCTCGACGATCGCCGGCCGCGAGGATGTCGTCGAGCTCGTCGGCGACGCAGACCTCCGGGCGGCCGCGGTCGTCCGCGAGCATGAATCCGTCGAACTTGTCGTCCTTCTTGCCCAGCACCTGGGCGCCCTGATGGCTGTCCACACCAGCCAGGTGGATGAGGCCAGGCTGCATCCTGGCAACGACCTCCCTGACCTGCTTCGGCGAGGGATCGTGAACGACCTGCACCGTGTCCCGAAGGTCGGCCAGGTTGGCGTTCACCAGGATCGACTCGGAGTGCAGGTCGAACTTCTGGCGGATCGTGCCCGGGGCGCTCTCGATGATGAGGACCGGCTTGGGGACCACGGCGCCCTCGCGGTGGGAGTGGGCGTGCAATGCGTCCACCCGGACCAGGCGGCGCAGGACCATCAGCGGCCAGGCGCACCCGTCTCGCGTCGCCGAGCTCAGGACGTACTCCCAGGGGAAGATTCTCGCCGCCCATCCGTGGGGCTCGTCGACGAACGGGATCGACACCTGCAGGACCCCGTGGACCGCGAGCTCATCGAGGACCTTGAGGTCGACGCCCAGGCGTCGCAGGAGCATGCGACTGTGATGCCCCTGGCTGGCCCTCGCCTCGGCCTGGACCGTCCAGCGAACGCGATTCCGGACGATCCGCGACCAGTCCATCGCCGCTTTCGCGAGCTCGTCGTCGATCGGGATGAGAAACGGTGGATCGTCGCGCGAGGCGCGGATCTCGACGAACAGGGTGGCGGCCTGGTCCTTGGCTGCCGGCTCGCGGTCGATCGGCGTCGCCGACGGATCGTTCGGGCCCTGGCCGCGTTCGATCACCGCCGGCCCGTCCCCGTTCGACGACGCTCCGCTCGTGCCGCTGCCGTTCGACGGGGTGGCCGCGGATCGGGCGGGCCGGGAGGGCGCCGAATCGTCGGAGGTGGGTTGCTTCGGCATGCCGATACCGCTCCTAGCTCAGGAACCTCGAAAGATAGCTCGCCCAGCCAACGGCCTTGTCGAAGTCGAGCTCGCGGTACGTGCCCGCCGTGTCTCCGAACGAGCGCGAATCGCTCGGGAACCAGAACGCCAGGCCGCTCGCCTTGTCGACCTTCGGGCCGAGCGCGACGTTCCGGACGCACGCCTCGTCGACGGCGGCGATCAGCTTCCGGGCCGGGTCGTCGACCGAGGCATCGAGCACGCCGTCGAGGTTCGCGGCGAAGTCCCGGATGTCGTAGCTGTCGCGACGGCCGAAGGGCTGGCACTTCGAGCGCACGCCGAGGAGCTTCTCCCAGCCGGCGCGCCCGAGCGGCTGGAGCGCTGCCACGAGCGCGGCGAACCCGTCGGTGATCGCGTTCACCGACCGGAAGGCCGCGAGCGTGCACGGGAACAGGTTCGGGTGGTCCTTGTAGGCCCGGCCGAATGCGTCGACCGCCTGCGTGCCCCAGGCTTCGGGCGTCGCGGGCGGCTCGTCGCTCATCGCCCGGTAGAACCGCTCGTAGTCCCAGCCGGCGCCGGGCTCGAGCTCCTCCGACCCGACGATCACGGTGGCGAACTCGCGGAACTGCTCCGTGACCTCGACCATGCCGTTGAGGCACGTGTCCGAGAAGAGGATGTCGAACGGGGCCGGCGAACCGGCCCGCTCGAACGCCACCCGCATGACGGCCGACGCCTCGACGTTCGTCAGGATCCCACCGCTCGTCTCGTCGTTGAGCATCGCCCGCGTGCCTTCGTCGGAGACGACCTTCTGGTGGGGAATGAAGAGGCGCCGGGCTGGGCGCGCCGGCCCACGCGCATTCCGGCTCACGCCGCGCACGGCCGAGTCGAGGATGATCTCGTGCTCGTCCTTCTCGTCGAAGACGCCCGAGCCGTGGTCCCAGAAGCCGAGCCCGCGGTGCGGGACGTCCGGGAACGAGATCATCGCCCGGGCGAGGAAGGTCGCGAGGGTCTCCGGATCGCCCGTGTCGATCTCACCGAGCTGCTCGACGACCCGCAGGCCGCCCGACGGCGACAGCTCGATCACCTGGCCGCCGGCGTTGCGGTAGTCGGCCAGACCGATCATCGCGATCGACCCGTGGTTGCCGGCTGCCATCTCCTGGAGATCCTGCTTGACGAACTTGCTCAGGTTGTTGTCGCCACCGAACAGCTCGATGATCACGTGGCTGACCTTCGGGTCCGTGACGGCAAAGGGCTCGACGTCGGTCATCAACGATCCTCGGGGCGTGCAGGGAGGTCCCCAGACCGTAGCGCCGGACCGTCTTGGCGGCGTCTCGAACGCACGATCACTCGACGCCGGACGGCACGTGACGCGGGCCGAAGAGGAGCGCCGACCAGGCGGCGACGCCGAGGATCGCCACGGCCGTGATCCCGATCACGACCGGCCCGGAGATCTTGTCGGCGAGGGGCCCGGCGATGAGGATCGGCAGGAGGCTGGCGGCACTGACGATCGACGCGAGGACGCCGAAGATCCGGCCGCGGGCGCCGGCGGGCATGTTCTCGAACAGGGCCGTCTGGGCCGAGACGGTCGTCGCGGCATACGCGGAGCCGGCGACGAAGGCAAGCACGGCGACGAGGGGCACGACCGGCAGGCCGGCCGCCGTCCCGAGCGGCCCGACCGCCGAGATCCCGATCGCCAGCAGGCCGAACGCGATGAGGCCGCCCTCGGCCGCGCGGCGACGGGCGAGGCCGCCCCCGAAGCGACGCAGCCCGAAGACCCCGGCCACGACGCCGAGCCCGAGCGGCAGGACGACGACGATCAGGTTCTTCGGATCGAGCCCGAGCGACGCCGCGAGGTTCGGACCGAGGACCCCGATCACGCCGACGAGCGAGGCCGCCGCGGCGAGGTGGAGGAGCGGCCGGCTGACCTCGCGGTTGCCGCTGATCGCGGCGAGTCCCTCACGCAGCTGGTCGATCGGCTCGTGGAAGCTGCGCCGTCCGGCCCCGGCCTCGCGGGCGATCGGCGGCGCCGACGGGAGCCCGAGCGTCGCGAAGGTCGCGGCCGCATAGAACGCGACGACCACCCCGAGCACGAACGACGGACCGGCGATCGTCACGAGCAGCGGCCCGAGGAAGGCAAAGCCGACGGCGAACGAGGCCTGGAGGGTCAGGTTGAAGACGCCCATCGCGGTCTCGAGCTGCGACGTCGGGACGATCCGCGGGATCATCGACGCCTCGGCCGGGGTCAGGACGACGGTCGTCAGGCTGATCCCGAGGTTGAGGACGAGGAGCATCGCGACGTTCGTACCGGCCAGGGCGAGGCCGAGGGTCAGCAGCGTCCGGACGGTGTTCGGGGCGATCAGCGCCCAGCGAACGTCGAGCCGATCGACGAGGACGCCGGCGACCGCCGACAGCAGGATCGTCGGCACGAGAAAGGACATCACCAGGGCGCTGACCGCTGCATTCGAGCGCGTCGTGGCGAAGACGAGGATCGTCAGCGCATAGAGCGCCATGTTGCCGCCGATCTGCGTCGACGCCTGGATGAACCAGAGCCTCCCGAACGCGGGATCGCGGAGGAGTGGGCCGGCGTGCGGGACGTCCACCCGTCCATTCTGCAGCGGCGAGCCGCCGACCTGACGGGCCGCGCCGACAGCCACCTTGCGCGGTCGCGACAGGCCTTCGGTCCCGACAAACACAGACAAGGCCGCCGCCCTTGCGGGCCGGCGACCTTGTCCGGGGTCGTGGTCGTCGAGCTGACTAGAGCTCCAGGTCGGCCATCCGACGCGCTCCGAAGACGCCGAGCGCGGCCAGTCCGAGGACCCACGCGATCGGGGTGACGACACCGACCGGCGCCCCGGTCCCGAGCGCCATGAGCCACGCCGGCATCGACGTCGGCAGGTACGGCGCGATGTCGAACGGGATGATGGCCGTCACGATCGTGGGCAGCAGGAACGCGGCGAACGTGATCCCGGCGACCGCCGGCTGGCTCGCGACGAGCGCCGACGCGGCGAGGGCGACCGCGACGAACAAGGCGATCGCCGCGCCGATGCCGAACCCGGCGGCAACGACCGCGCCGAGCGGCGGTGCGCCGTACAGGATCGTCACGACGACGGCCGTCACGCCGAGCGGGATGAGCCCCGCGACGATCCACAGCGCGACCGTCGCCGACAGCCACTTCGAGACGAGGATGCTCGATCGCGACACCGGCTTCGACGCCATCCAGGCAAGCGTCCCGCTTTCGCGCTCGCGGACGATCAGGCTCATCGCCGCGAAGATCGCGGCGAAGACGAAGATCTGCGATGCGACCGCCGCGCCGACGTTGTCGAGCGGCGCGAGCGAGATGACCTTGCTCGCGCCGGCCTCGGCGGCCTCCGGCACGTTCGCGATGATCCAGGCATTGAGCCAGCTGTTGGCGGCAGCCAGGGCCATGAAGACGGAAACGATGAGCAGGACGACGATGGCGCGTCGGCCGTGGATCCACTCGCCGAGGTCCTTGCGGAGCAGCGGGCGAAGGCCGGGCAGCGGGCGTCCGTCGAGGCGGTCGGCACGGTGGCGGGTGATGGTGGCGGTCGAGGCGGTCATGCCGCGTGCTCCTTCGGGGTGACGAGGCGGAGGAAGGCGTCTTCCAGCCCGAGCCGGACGACGTGGTTCTCGATGACGGTCAGCTGCCGCTCCGCGGCAAAGGCCGTGATCGCGGCCTGGACGGCACCGGCCGCGTCTGGCTGGACGCGAACGACGAAGTTGCGGATGTCCCCGTCGCGCTCGGCGAGCTCGACGCCCAGGACGCCGGCCAGCGAGGCCAGGCCGACCGCGGTTCCGTCGACAGCCCCACCGATGACGACGCGCAGCTGGTCCTGGTCGAAGCTGGCCAGCAGGTCGGCCGTCGGCTGGGCTCGCACGAGCCGGCCACGGTCGAGGATCGCGACGTGGTCGCTGACCCGCTGGACGTCCTCGAGGATGTGGGTGGAGTAGAAGACGGTCGTCTCGCCCTTCAACTCCGCCATGAGCTCGAGCACCTCGCGCCGGCCGATCGGGTCGAGCGAGCTGACCGGCTCATCGAGAAGCAGGACGGACGGACGGCCGATGAGGGCCTGGGCGATGCCGAGGCGCTGGCGCATGCCGCCGGAGTAGTCGGCGGTTCGCCGATCGGCCGCGTCGCCAAGTCCGACTCGGGCCAGGGTGGTCAGGACCCCGTTCTCGGTCGCCCGCCGCTCGGGCGGATACAGCGACGAGACGAAGCGGAGCGTTTCCCGACCGGTCATCCAGTCGTAGAAGCGAGGCTCCTGGGCAAGGTAGCCGACCTCGCGACGGTAGGCCGCGCCGGCCTGGATCGGGATCCCGGCGACGGCGGCGGACCCGCGGGTCGGCCTGGTCAGGCCTGCCAGGATCTTGATCGTCGTCGACTTGCCCGCGCCGTTGGGCCCGAGGAACCCGTAGATCGAGCCCGCCGGGACGTCGATGGCGAGGTCCGTCAGGGCGGCCACCCCCGGGTAATGCTTGGTGAGTCCGGCCGTCGTGATGGCCGCGTCATCGGTCATGGAGGTCCTCTCCGGTTCATCGCCGCGGGGATCCGCGGCATGCGACCACGGTGGGCCGCCCCGCCCGGCGCGTCGTCGGCTGGCCGTCGCGAACCGGGACACGTCCCATGTCTCGGGGTCGGACGGCCGGTCTCATCCCCTGGTATTGGTTCGGGCTCATCCCGGGTCGGATCTACGTCGTCGAGGAGACCGGTCGCGAGCTACTCGCCGATCTCCCCCGCCCGGACGAGTCCGGCCTCGTAGGCAAGGACGACGGCCTGCGCCCGGTCGCGCAGGTCGAGCTTTTCGAGAACGTGCGAGACGTGGGTCTTGACGGTCGGCTCGGCGAGGACGAGCTGTTCGGCGATCTCGCGGTTCGAGAAGCCGCGAGCGATCAGCTTCAGGACCTCGACCTCGCGATCGGTCAGGGTCCGGAGGGCCGCCGCCCGGGTCGTGTCGGCCCGCGGCAGACGCGCCGCAAAGCGTTCGAGGAGGCGCCGCGTGACCGCCGGCGACAGGAGCGCCTCGCCCGCCGCGACGATGCGCAGGGCATTCACGAAGTCGGTCGGGGTGACGTCCTTGAGCAGGAACCCGCTCGCGCCCGCGCGGAGCGCATCGACGACGTACTCGTCCGCATCGAAGGTCGTGAGCACGAGCACGCGTGGTCGGGGGGCAGTGCCGTCGTGCACGATCGCGCGCGTTGCGGCGATGCCATCGAGCACCGGCATCCGGATGTCCATGACGATGACATCGGGCCGATGGGTCGCAGCCGCGTCGATCGCCGCCTGGCCGTCGGCAGCCTCGCCGACGACCTCGATGTCGGCTTCGTCCTGGAGGATCATCCGGAAGCCGACCCGGACGAGCGACTGGTCGTCGACGAGCAGGACCCGGATCATCGGTCGAGCCGGGCGCCCAACCCGGCCGGGCAGCAAGTCACGTGGCGAACGCCGCGCCATCGACGGGCAGCGGCATGTGGGCGACCACGCGGAACCCGTCCCCGGTTGGACCGGCTTCGAGCCGGCCCCCGAACAGCCCGACGCGCTCACGCATGCCGATGAGCCCCCGTCCGTCGTGGCTCGCCTCGATCCCGGCCGGCGCGACCCCGCCTGCATCGACGACCTCGATCTCGAACGCATCCGCCGCGTACCGGAGGACGACCTTCGCCCGGGCGCCCCGGGCGTACTTGAGCGCGTTGGTCAGCGCCTCCTGGACGATCCGGTAGGCCGAGAGCTCGACTCCGGCGTCGAGTGGACGCGGCTCGCCCGTGATGGAGACCTCGACGGGCAGGCCGGCGGCGCGGACACGCTCGAGCAGCTCGCCGATCCGGTCGAGGCCGGGCATCGGCTCGAGGCCGCTCGTGAGTCCGCCGTCGTCGGCTGCGGCCGGTTCGCCGAGGATGCCGAGCATGCGCCGCATGTCGACGAGCGCCTGGCGGCCGGTCTGCTCGATCGCAGCGAGGGCCTGTCGGACCTGCTCGGGTCGCTTGTCGAGCGCGCGCTGGGCGGCACCAGCCTGGATGACGACGACGCTGACGTGGTGGGTCACCACGTCGTGGAGCTCACGCGCGATGCGTTCGCGCTCCGCCTGGACGGCCCGAGCCGCGCGTTCCTCCCGCTCGAGCTCGATCATCCGGTCGCGGTCGGCGAGCAGGCTGGCAACGAGCCGACGAGAGCGCGCGCTGTCGCCGAACGCCCAGGCCAGGACGACGCTCAGCTCGGACTGGAGCAGACCCTGGAGCCCGACGGGCAGGACTCCGGCCGCATAGAAGACGGCGGCAAACGAGGACCCGAGGACCACCGCGGCCGGAACCGATGTCCGCCGGTCGCCCTGCTCGGCCACCGTGTACAGCGCGACGAGCGCGCCCAGGGTTTCGTTGAGGCTGCCATGACCGAACGCGATCAGGATGTGGACGAAGGTGGCCCCGAACGTCACCGCGAGCACCGGGAGCGGCGCGATCCGGCGAGCGACGAGGGGCACGGTCTGGAGCAGGAGCAGGCCGACGCTCAACGGCTCCCGGCCGCCGACGTCGCCGGCTCCACCGAAGATCGCCAGCAGGGACACGGCCGTCAGGCCGCCCGCGATCAGAGCATCGACGAGCAGCGGCTGGGCGGCGATCGATCGGCGATCCATTCCCGTCACCGCCCCAGCCTAGGGCCGGCGAGCGGGCACCGCATCGCCCCCGAGCTCGATCGCGCCTCCTGACCCGACCGTCAGGTGGGCCCCGGCCCGGCCGGACCGACGGTCACTCGGGCCGCGTTCACCGAATCGCGCCAGGCGAGGAACGCCGCCCCGCCCTCGACACTCCAGTCGGGCCCGTTGAAGCCGAGCGTGAACTGGGTGAAGCCCATCTCGAGATAGGTCCGTCCGTCGCGATCGAGGAAGCGGTCGAGATCGTCGGGCTCGACGCCGACCCCCCACTCGATGTCGGACGGATCCCGCCCGACGTCGTCGCACCAGCGGCGGAGGGCCGCCACCTTCGGCTCGAGGACCGCCGGATGATCGGGAAACGCCGCGTGCCATCCGTCGGCATGGGTCGCGACCAGGCGGAGCGTCCGCCGCTCGCCTTGCCCGGCGATGAGCAGCGGAACCTTGCGCAGCGGGGGCGGATTGAGCCTGGTGAGCCGCTCGAGCATGAGCGGGATCGACCGCTCGAGGGCGCCAAGCCGGGTGCCGATCGTCCCGAACGGGTAGCCATACTCCTCGTAGTCCCGCTCGAACCAGCCGGCACCGATCCCGTTGATCACCCGGCCGCCGCTGATGTGATCGACCGTTCGGACGATGTCCGCGAGGTACTGCGGGTTGCGATACGAGTTGCAGGCGACGAGCGGACCGATCTCGACCCGGCTCGTGGCCTCGGCGAGGGCGGCCAGCATCGACCAGCACTCGAAGTGCGCCCCGTCGCGGGGCCCGTACAGCGGGAAGAAGTGGTCCCACGTGTAGACGATGTCGTATCCGAGCTCCTCGGACCGGAGCGCGGCCGCGCGGAGGTCGCGCCATGCGCCGTGCTGCGGGTGGAGCTGGGCGGCGATGCGGATCGGGCGCACGGGTGTCCTCCAGGGTTCGGCGCGGGTGCCAGGACCATCGTCAACCTTGCCCAAAGGTCAAGGTCAAGCGCTATTCTTGGCGCGATGTTCACGGTCGGGGCGTTCGCCCGCATGGCGGGGGTGTCAGCCAGGGTCCTGCGGTCGTGGGACGCGGAGGGACTGTTCCACCCGGCCTGGACGGATCGCTCGTCCGGCTACCGCTACTACTCGCCCGCCCAGCTGCCGAAGCTCCGCCGGATCGTGGCCCTGCGCGACGTCGGGTTGAGCCGGGCCGAGATCGGCGACCTGGTCTGCGGCGGGTCGGATCTGCGCGAGACCCTCGAGCGGCGGCGGGGCGAGCTCGAGGCGGAGCGGCGCGAGCTGGACCGACGCCTCGCCATCCTCGACATCCGGGTCGCCGCCGGGGCGGCCACGGACATGGACGTCGTCGTCCGGACCCTGCCCGCCGAGATGGTTGCGACGATGGATACCGCGGCCGTCGGGGGCGACATCGGCGCGGCCTTCTACGAGCTCGAGGCGCGCGTCCGGGACCTGGGCGCACGGGCCCATCGGCCGCCCGGCGCGATCCCGGACGAGGATGCGATCTTCGTCCCGCTGCGACGGGCGATCCCGGCCACCGATCGGATCGGGGTCGGCCGCCTGTCCGCGACGCGCGCGGCCACGATCGTCCACCTCGGGAGCTATGCGACGTTGCCGCGGGCCCGAGCGGACCTCGTCGCCTGGGTCGAGGCGGCGGGCCATCAGCCGAGCGGGCCGCTCCGGATCCTCTACCTCCAGTTCGGTGCCGAGCCGGAGCTCCGGCTGCCGCGATCGTGGACGGTCGATCGGGGCGATGAGTTCGTCACCGAGCTGCAGCTCCCGATCGACGGCGCCGCTTCAACCCGGACCGGACGTCGTCAGATCGGCGGCCAGCCCGCCTCGTTCGAGAAGGTCTCGTAGGAGACGTCGGTGTCGTCGAGCTCCTCCCAGACGAGCCCGGTCTTCCGGTCGTAGGCATCGGCGGCCAGCATGAGGATCGCCTCGAAATCGGCGTCCTTGGGCATCGTCGTCGGGTCGGCCTTGACCGCGTCGTAGAACTCCCGGCCGTTGGCCACGACCAGGCAGCGGGCGTACAGGAAGCCGTCGACCGCGATCCGGTCCGGCTCGCCGAACCAGATCAGCTCGCCGCTTTCCCGCGCCCACGCCCGTCCGTCGAGGTCGTACAGCTTGCGGGCGAGAACCTGCTGGAACCCGGCGATCTGCGAGTCGGGCAGCAGAGCGAGCGCCAGGACGGCCGGCTCGATGATGTCGTCGTCCTCCTCCTTCGACCAGTCGAACCGGTCGATCAGGCTCCAGAACGTCGCCTCGTCCATCCCAGCTCCTCCATGCGATCCGCCGGACGACCGACGCGTGAGGTCGCGTCCATGGTGACGGCTTCCGGCGCCGCGTGGGCGGCGGTTCGACGAACGCCCGTCCTTCGCCGCGGGCGGAGATGCGCGACACTCCGCGGATGCCCGCTGACCCGCCCGGCCGCGCGAACCGGCCCTCGGCCGTCGTCTTCGATCTCGGCGGTGTCCTCATCGACTGGGACCCGCGCCACCTCTACCGCAGCCTGTTCGCCGACGAGGCGGAGATGGAGCGGTTCCTCGCCGAGGTCACGACCCCGGCCTGGAACCTCGAGCAGGACCGCGGCCGAACGTTCGCCGACGGCATCGCCGAGCTCGTTCGCGACCATCCGGACCGGCGCGAGCTGATCGAGGCGTTCTGGCAGCGCTGGCCCGAGACGCTCGGCGGGCCGTTGCCGGGAACGGTCGAGCTCCTCGCCGCCCTGCGCACGACCGGCGTCCGGCTCCTGGCCCTCACGAACTGGTCGGCGGAGACGTTTCCGATCGGCGTGGCGCGTTACCCGTTCCTCGCCTGGTTCGAGGCCGTGATCGTGTCCGGCGAGGTCGGCCTGGTGAAGCCGGATCCCGCGATCTTCCGGCTGCTGATCGACCGCCACGGGATCGCGCCGGCGTCCACGGTGTTCATCGACGATTCGCCGGCCAACATCGCGACTGCGTCGGCTCTCGGGTTCGTGACGATCCCGTTCAGCGACGCACCGGCGCTCGGCAGCGCGCTCGTCCGCCTCGGGCTCCTGCCGGCGTGACGATCCGGGCGCCGGATCCGTCGTCAGCGACGCTCAGGGTCGGACCTTCCGCGGTTCCTGGCTGAACTGCCTCGGTGCCCGCGCAGCGGAGCTCAGTCGCGCGACGGGCGGCGGGTGCGCTCTTCCTTGGGAACGCGCGGCTCGTGACCGGGTCGCGGCGGGTTCGGGCGGGTACCCGGAGCCATGTTCTCGGGCGGAGCGGCCGGCGGCCGGCTGCGCGCGACCTCGACCGCGGCGACGAACGCCTTGGCCCGGTCGGCCGGGAGGCTGCCGATCCAGGCTGCCTCGATCTCCTTGACCCGGACCGTCTGCGCGGCTCGCTGGGCTTGTTCGTATTTCGAGCGCTTGGTCATCGCTGGGCCCTCGCTGGTCGGTCGCGCATGCCCGCGCGGCACGGCGGAGATGAAAACGACCGCCCGTTCACGGAACGGGCGGTCGGGTCGAGCCTGGGTCAGGCTGCGGTGACGTTCTTTGCGCGAGCGCCCTTCGGGCTCTGCTCGATCTCGAACTCCACCTTCTCGCCGCCGGAGAGGCGGTCGAAGTTGAGGGACGAGGTGAGACCGTCGCGGTGGAAGAAGTATTCCTTCCCGTCCTCGCCCGAGATGAAGCCGAAGCCTCGCTCGGAAACGACCTTCTTGATGGTGCCGGTGGTCACGTTGACCTCCAAAGTCTTCTCGAACGAATACTGCAGGCGTACGGTCAGTTCGAGAAGCGGTCGACCACACGGGAGCATCACCACATCGGTGATTGGCCAAGGGTACCACCCGATGGCCGTGCGGTCGACCCGAGCGGCTCCGCGCGCGGAGGCCGCTCGATTCATCGGCTCATTTGAGGATCCCGTACGTGACGAGCAACCGGACCTTGTAGTAGATCCCGCCGCCGGCCGCCGCCGCGAAGCCGCGGACGTAGCGGCCCGACCGGTTGTACGTCGTCGACAGGCTCTTGCCGTGCCATCCGAGGCTGTAGCTCACGGCCGTCCAGCTCGCGACGCAACCCAGGCTGTAGGTGGTGGTGAACGCGCACAGCCGCTTGTCCTGGGCGCCGATGTAGATCCCGGGCACGATCGTGCTCTTTCCGTAGATCTGGAAGTTCAGGGACTTGTAGATCGTCGCGGACGGGAGCGTGAACTGCCAGGCGGCCCAGCTGGTCGTCTTCTTCGTCGGCGTCGTCTTGTTCAGGGTCGTCGAGTACGTGTAGATCTTCTTCCACGACAGGGCGACGGTCGAATAGACGATCTTGTGCGTCCCCGCCGTGTCCGTGAGGGTCTGCTTGATCTTGTACGACCCGGCCGGAAGGAGGGTGCCGCCGGACGTCCGGCCGTTCCAGCCGACGCTGTACGCGCCGATCCCTGTCGCGACGCTCAGGCTCCGGACGAGGTGGTTCGTCGAGTTGTAGATCCGGATCGAGACCCAGATCGGCTCCTGGCGCGTGCCCCGCGCGTGGACCGCGTCGCGATAGCCGTCGACGATCGGGTAGAAGGTCGTCAGGTCGACGCCGACCCCGGTGGCCTGGACGGTGTCCGCGGTGATCGTCAGGGTGAACACCGGGCTCGTCGCCGCCGCGTACACGGCATCGCCCGAGTAGATCGCCTCGATGTGCTTCACGCCGGCCGCGGATGGGGTGAGGTTCAGGACGGGCGCGCCGGCCGTGACGTCAGCGGCGGGCGCCAGCAGCGCGTGACTGTCCGCATCTCGCCACTCGATCGTGCCCGTCGGAGCGACGATGATCGGCGTTCCCGTCAGGCTCGCCGTGAGGCTGACGAGGTGATGCGCCTGGACCGTCACCGGCCCGTCGATCGCGACGGTCTCCGGGACGAGCGCGACATGGACGGTGACGTCAGCGTGGCCGGTGTCGTCGTCGAGGTGGATCCGATACTGGTGATCGCCGGCCGTCGGCGAGGCGATCGCGTAGGTCGCCCGGTAGATGTCGACGTTGTTGACGTTCTCGGCGAACACCCACGAGACGGCCGCGAGGTTGACCCAGTCGGGGTCGACGAACTCCTGGAAGTGGGCTGCCGGCTGGCCCCCGAAGCTCGCGACGAGCGACATCGGGGTGCCCGGCACGAAATTCGGGTACAGGTCGCTGTCGGCGTTGAGGCTGAGCTCGGGTGTCAGTGGGAAGCTCGTCGCCTCGGGTCGCGGCTGGCTCGCAGCGCGGGCCGGGGCAGGCCCGGCGCCGAGCGTGGCTCCCGCGACCAGGGACAGCATGACGACGGCCAGGACCGGCCGCAACAGGACTCGCGCCATCACGGAACTTCCTCCCCTGAACGGCCGGCGTTCGCGTCGTCCGTCGGCACCCTCCGCGTCCGCCGGTGACGGACGGGCGCAGTGTAGATGTTGGGACCGGCCGTGAACGTCTCGGAGCCACGAGCCGGTGCACGGAATCACCGCCGTTCGTTCCGGGGTCAGTCGTCGGCGGCGAGCTCGACGAGCTTGCGAACGGTGTTCCAGTTGCGGGCGGTGGCCGTGACGCCGAGCCCGCGATCGGTCAGGCGCCCGGCCAGCTTGGACGCCTGGAGACCGCCCCGATACCAGGCGTGGATCACCCGATCGCCGGGGACGAACTCGTCGGGCGCCACGGCCTCGCGGTCGATCGCGGCCAGACGCTCCGGAGCCGGGTCGGCCGACAGGAAGATCGCGTAGCGGCGGGCGGGATCCGCGGCCGATCCCTCGGGCAGCGGATCGCCCTCGACGACCGCCCGCATCTCGGCTGCGGTTCGAAGGACGACGGCGACGGGGAACCCGAAGTGCGCCTCGATCGCGGACTCGATCTCACGGGTCAGTGCCTCCGCGTCGGAGCGGCGCGAGCGGAACACGACGTTCCCGCTGACGATGTACGTCCGGACCTCCTCGAGGCCGATCGCATCGAGGGCGGCGCGCAGGTCGGCCATCGGGACGCGCCGGTTGCCACCCACGTTGATGCCGCGGAGCAGGGCGATCCAGGTCGTCACATCGTGATGATGGCGCGCTGCTCGGTCGCCGCGGCGCCTGCGCGCCGATACCCGGCCGGAGTATTGACAAGGGGGTTGTCAAATCCACCCGGATCGAGTAGGATTCATGCATCGCTGGCGTGTCAAGGCTTGACACGCCGGTCCGTGTGTCCGGCTCCTGGCGGAAGCGGATGCACCCCCGGGCCGCCTCGGCGGATGCGCGGTCCGGTCGCCATTCAGCATCCCGCACCGTCTTTCCCGGCGCGACTCGTCTCGCGCATCGACACCTCCTGGAGCGACCTTGACGACTTTCCTTGATCGGACCAATCCCATCGAATTGACCGCCCGTCCCGGCGCGTCATCGGCTCTCGACGAGCTGGTGCCGAGCCTCGCGGACGTGACGTCGGTCATCGAGCACGACCTGACCCTCAACCCCGTTCCGATCGTCGCCACCGAGGTCGCGGCGAAGGCGACGACCGACGACGAGCCCGATGCCCCCGAGCACGACGACACCCTCGACATCGAGGACTCGACCCGGCTCTACCTGCGCGAGATCGCGCGCGTTCCCCTCCTCACGGCGGAGGAGGAGGTCATGCTCGCGAAGACGATGGAGCTCGGCCTCCGGATCACCCGCGACCCGGCCCTCGCGGTCGTCGACCTCCATGTCTGGACCGCCAACGCCAGCGAGCCGACGGCGCGCGCCAAGCACCCGCGGTACGCGATGCCGTTCGGCGATCTCGCGGCGCGGATCGTCCGCTCGGCGATCGAGGCGGACGACGCCGCGGAGTTCCTCGTCACCGCCCCGCGCTTCGGCCTGACCGAGGCCGGTGAGGCGGCCACGGGCGAGGCGGCCGAGATCCTCGAGCGGGCCCGCAACATGCGGTCCGTCTACAACGAGCGGCTCGACGCCGAGACCTTCCTCGCGACCCTCGTCTGGGTCCACGGCGCGGCCAGCCGGCCGGTCGTTCGCGAGAACCCGGCCCTGATCGCAATGCGCACCTGGACGCGCGACGCCGTCGCGCTGCCGGCCGTCCGGCGCTGGCTCGAGGCCGGCCACGACGCCGACGCAATCGAGACGATGACCCCGACGCTCGTCGCGACAGGCCTGACCGCCCGCGAGCACCTGACCTCGGCCAATCTCCGGTTGGTCGTCGCCAACGCCAAGAAGTACATCAACCGCGGGATGAGCCTTCTCGACCTCGTCCAGGAAGGCAATGCCGGGCTGATGCGCGGCGTCGACAAGTTCGAGTGGGAGCGCGGCTTCAAGTTCTCGACCTACGCGACGTGGTGGATCCGCCAGGCGATCCAGCGCGGCCTCGCGGACCAGTCGCGGACGATCCGCATCCCGGTCCACATGGTCGAGACGATGAACCGCGTCACGCGGACCTCGCGCGAGCTCACGGTCGAGCTCGGGCGTGAGCCGACGAACGCGGAGATCGCCGACGTCCTGTCGCAGGACCCGAAGACCGCGATCACGACCGAGAAGGTCGAGGAGGTCCGGAGCTACGGGCGCAATCCCGTCTCGCTCGAGACACCGATCGGCGACGAGAGCGATACCGAGCTCGGCAGCCTGATCGAGGATCCGGACGCGATCTCGCCGCTCGAGGCCGTCTCGGACACGATGCTTCGCGAGCAGGTGGCCAAGGTCCTCGACAGCCTCGAAGGCCGCGAGGAGCGGGTCATCCGCCTCCGGTTCGGGCTCGACGACGGACGACCGCGAACGCTCGAGGAGGTCGGCCATGAGTTCGGGCTGACCCGTGAGCGGATCCGCCAGATCGAGGCACACGCGCTGCGCAAGCTGCGCCACCCGTCGCGGAGCCGGAAGCTCCGGGACTACGTCACCGACTGACCTGTTCAGCCACCACATACCGAACGCCGTCGCTCACCGAGAGGCGGCGTTTTCGTTTGTGTTCAGGCCTCGACCGGGCGAGGTGCCGCCAGGTCGTCGACGATCTCGACGTTCGGCAGCGTTCGCAGGATCGACGGCGGGGCGATGACCTTCCAGCTCCGGCTGCCGCCGCCGAGCACGATCCGCTCGCGCTCCATCACGGCGGCGTCGACCCACAGGGGAAGCCCGGCCGGCAGCCCGAACGCGGTCACGCCGCCGATCGCCATGCCGGTCAGCTCGCGGGTCTCGTCCGGCGAGGCGAACGACGCTTTGCGCGTGCCGAGCCGCTGCTTCACGATCCGGTTGACGTCGAGGCGGTGCGTGGCGAGGACGACGCACGCCGCGAAGACGGGCGGATCGGACTTGCCGATGACGACGATCGTGTTCGCCGAATCCTCGGGGGCGAACCCGTAGGCGGCACAGAACGCGGCGGTGTCGGCCAGCGCGGGATCGCAGGCGAAGAGCTCGTACTCGCCGTGACCGGCGAGGCTGGCCTCGAGGGCAAGGCGATCGGTTGCGGCGGGATCGGATCCACTCGTCACGCGCGAACCGTACCTGATTCCGGAACCGGTCCCGCACCACCGGGACAGATCAGCCAGGAGGCTGTCATGACCCTCGTTGCCACCGCCGAGCGCGCGATCGACGCGCCGGCGAGCGATCTCTACACGTATGTTGCCGACTTCACGGAGCACCACCCGCACATCCTGCCCTCGGCGTTTTCGGACTTCACCGTCGAGGCCGGCGGAATCGGGATCGGGACGGTCACGTCGTCGCGGTTCACGGTCGGCGGCCGGACACAGCTCATCCGGACCCGGGTCACCCGGGCCGAGCCCGGGCGGCTCATCGAGGAGGACGTGATCGATCGGCCGATGACGACCTCGTTCACGTTCTCCCCGAGCGGCGCCCGGACAACCGTCCGGATCGAGACCCGCTGGTCCCCCCAGCGCGGCGTGGCCGGCCTCCTCGAGCGGCTGTTCGCCCCACGGATGATCGGGAAGGTCTACGACGAGGAGCTGCGCAAGCTCGAGGCCTACGCGGCGCGGCGGGCAGCGGCCGGCTGAGGCCGCTTGTCCGGCTGAGGCGACTCGTCCGGCCCGGCGGGCGCTGGCAAGACCTGCCGCCTTGCAAACTGCAACCGGCCTGTGACCGCCCACCCGAGATGCCGGATGCGTCCGTCGGGTGCGGCGGCTCACGGTACGGGCCGGTACGGGCCTTCGCCCGGCCGGATCCGCCCTCCCGGAAGGAGAACGCAATGTGCCTGACGTGTGGCTGCATGGACGCCCATCTCGAGATGGGTGAGTCGAACATCACCTACGAGGACGTCAAGAAGGCGGCCGACGAGAACGGGCGGTCCGTGGCCGAGACGCTCGACATCATGGAGCGCACGAAGGCCAAGGACCGCCAGGACCATCCGGCGGAGTACGCGGCGCGATCGGGGACGCCGGCCTGACGCGCGGCGACGCGAACTCCCGCTGACCTGAACCCGCTCGCGGTTCGCGGGAAGCGCGATGAGCGAGCGGGTCGGGGCCCATCAGGATGGCACGCTCCCCTGCCCGGCCGTGCCCCGTCCGCCATCACGTGACTCCGGCCGCAGTGCCAGGGCGAGGACCACCACCCCGAGTCCGACGAGGGCAGCCGGCCAGAACCAGTCCCAGTCCACCGTCGGCAGGTACTCGCGGACGAGGAACCAGACGCCGAGCAGAACGAAGAGGACGCCCACGACGACGGCGCCCGAGCGGCCACGACCCTCACCCGAACGGGCGGCCCGGCGCGCCGCACGAGCTTCGCGACGGGCGGTCCGCATCTGCTCCCGGACGATCGCGGGCGATGCGGCCGATGTGGCCGATGCGGCCGATGTGGCCGACGCGGCCGATGTGGCCGATGCGGCCGATGCGGCCGATGCGGCCGATGCGGCCGCGGGATCGTCAGTGCCGACAGCGGGCGTCGCGAGGAGGACGTCGTCCTCGTCCGGGACGACGAGGGCCATGACGATGTAGATGACGAGGGCGATCCCGCCGGTCAGGATGACCAGCAGCGCCCAGACGATGCGGACGAGGGACGGATCGGCGTCCCACAGGTCCGCCAGGCCGCCGGCCACGCCCGCCAGGATGCGATCGTCACGGGAGCGGTAGAGATGATGGGCGTTCATCGACATCCTCCATCGGGGTTCAGGTTGAATCCGCTCGCGTTGCCCTCCAGCCGCAGGTCGATGACCGGCGAGCCGGCGGTCGCGAGCCGCGTCCAGACCTGGCCGTCGCGAGCGAGTCCGCGGGCGGCGAGGTTGTGGCCGAACGTCAGCTGGTCGGTGACGGCGAACCGCAAACCGACCCCGTCCGGCACGCACAGGTCGATGCCACCCGCATTGACCGTCAGATTGCCGCGCAGGGCCGCCGACCCGAAGACGATCCGGGCCCGGCCGGCGTTCATCGTGAGCTGCAGCTCGTCGATCGTCGCCGTCGAGCCGTCGATCCGGAGGTCGCCGGCGTTCATCGTCCCGTCGATCCGGGCGAGGTGCATCTGGCCGAGGGCGAGCGACGCGGTCGCCGCATTGGCGGTCAGGTCGATGGTCCCGACGGTCGTCACCGGCAGGTCGAGGGTCCAGTCCTCGCGCCGGACGCCCTGGCCGCCCGGGACGCGGACCTCGAGGCGGTCGGACGAAGCCGTGACGAGCGGCGCGGGGCCGCGATAGGCGGCGTCGAGATGCCAGTCGGCCGAGGATGCCGGGTTGACGGCAACCGACCCGCACCGGATCTCGAGACGAACGGTCGCATTCGCGGCCAGCGTCCCGGAACGCTCGAGATGGGCATCCGTCGGGCGCTCGCCGACCGAGCAATCGGACAGGGCGACGATCCAGCCCGGACCCGCGGCGAGCGCAGCCCCGGCCAGGGTCCCGAGCAGGAGCGCGATGATCACCGTCCCGGCGATCGCCGCCTTGCTGCGCGCGAGCAGGATCGCGGCGCCGATCCCGATGAAGAGCAGCGGCCAGAGCCGCCAGGCGTCAGCGAGCTGATCGCCGTCGAGGAGCCCGGCGCGAACCGCGAGGGTGATCGCACCGATGGGGATCAGGAACAGCCCCCAGAAGAGCAGACCGCGTCGAACGCGCATCGGCGTCCACCATCCAGACCATGAGCGAGCGTGCCGGGCGCCGCGCCGGTGCGGTGCCGCCGCCGCACTCGGGCGGCACCTCCATCGTGGGCGCGGCGGGGCCGATTTCGCCGCTGCCGGATGACCCGCGCTCTGGGGTCCGTTCGTCCTGCACGGCAACCGCTTCGCGCTTCGTCGTGGCGCCTCCCGGGCCGGGGATCGCCCGGCCGTCGGAGGTCGACTGGGGGGAGTCGACGTGCTCGACGACGGCCGGGCGGCGGGTGTGCGACGCGGTCAGAGCCCGTTCGCGGATGAGGAAGGCGAGATCAGTGCGAGCCGCCGGTGGACGCATGACCCGATCCGTTGGCGCGCTGGACGCGGGGCACCGTGGTCGTCGGCTGCTGGGCGCCGCCGGTGTTCGGCACGATCGTCGTGCGGTTCGTCCCGGACGTGCCCGACGAGCGGTTCGTGCCACTCGTGCCGTTCGTGCCACTCGTGCCGTTCGTGCCGCTCGTGCCCTCGGTCGTCGCGCCGCCCGCGGCGTTCAGCGCGTTCGGGTTGCCGGACCAGCTCCTGGCCGCCAGCAGGCCGAAGCCCGCGGTGCCGGCGAGACCGGCGATCGCCGCGCCGGTCGTGATCGAGCGAAGGCGGTCGATCGCATGACCGCGCCGGCGGATGTGGGGTCGAGGATCGTGCTCCATGGGTGAATTCTCCGGGACGCATTCTTTCGGAACGATGACGCCGCGGATGGGAACGCGGGAAGATCTCATCACCTGGGCGAGCCGGATGCCGTTCAAGCGAGCGCCCGGCTCCAGCTGATCCCCATCCTGGCTCCACCGGCCGGCGCGTTGGCGACCTTCCAGCGGCCGCCGGTTGCCCGCACGATGGCGTCCGCGATCGCGAGCCCGAGCCCGGCCCCGCCTTCGCTGTCGGTTGCCCGGTGGAAGCGATCGAAGATCCGGGTCCGCTCCGCCTCCGGGATCCCGGGCCCGCTGTCGTCGACGGTCAGGGCGATCCGCGAGCCGTCCACGGCCACCGTCACGTCGACCCGACCGCCGTCCGGCGCGTACTTGCAGGCGTTGTCGAGGAGGACGCCGAGCAGGCGGTCGAGCCATTCCGGGGGCGCAGCGATCACGGCGCTCTCGCCGGAGGCGTGCAGGGCGATCGAGAGATTCCGGGTCTCGGCGATCGCTCCGAAGCGGTCGACGGTCTGGGCGGCCATGACCGCCAGGTCGACCGGCTCGACGTTCGGTGGCCGCTTCGAGGCGTCGAACCGGGCCAGCCACAGGAGGTCCTCGAGCATCCGCCGCATCCGCTTCGATTCGCCGTCGACCCGCCCGAAGGCCGAGCGGTACCAGCCGACGTCGCGGTCGTGGGCGAGAGCGAGGCTCGTGTTGGCCTCGATGACGGCCAGCGGTGTGCGCAGCTCGTGGGAGGCGTCGGCGGTGAAGTCCAGCTGGCGCTGGCGCGATCGTTCCACCGGCCCGGCGACGCGCCGCCCGATCGCGACGGCTCCGAGGAACACGATCCCGAGCAGGAGCGGGGCGATGACCAGCTCGGCGAGGATCACGGTGCCGCGCGTCTCCGTTACCGAGTCGAGCGACTGGCCGATCACGATCCAGTCGTCCCCGACCTGGCGGCCGGCGAGACGGAGCTCGACGCCGCCGATCGTCGCGGTGATCGGGTTCGCGACCGAGGCGTAGGCTGCGGGCAACGCGGGGTTCGAGGGGGCGGTCTGGACATTGCCGGACTGATCGACGGCCCAGAGGATGACCGGCGCGCCACCGAGGCGGTCGGGTGGCGGCGCCTCGTACGGCAGGCCGCCGTGATCGTCGTCGTGCGCCAGGCGGAAGAACGATCCTGCGATCCGCTGGTCGATCTGGTCGGTCAGGTTGCGCTGGACGATCACGACGACCGCGACGGCGACCGCGAGGTAGACGATCGCGACGAGCGCGGTCGCTGCCAGGGCGACTCGGATCGACGTCCCGCGCACGCTCGGCAGGGCGGTGGTCACGCGTCCTCCAGGCGGTAGCCGGCGCCGCGGACGGTGACGATCCGGATCCCGGCATTCGGCAGCTTGGCCCGGATACGGCTGAGCTGGACGTCGATCGCGTTCGAGCCCAGCGGCTCGGTCTCGTCGGCCCAGCCGTGCTCGGCGATCGCCTTGCGGTCGACCACGGCCGGCGAGCGGCGCATCAGCAGCTCG